>DJTQ01000289.1 GCA_002439285.1 Paenibacillaceae bacterium UBA6304 | reverse complement strand
TGGCGCAAAGGCTACCTTCTTTATGATTGGCAGCCAAATGGAGCTGAATCCGGAATGGGTAAAGGTAGCTCATAAACAGGGACATGAGATTGGAAACCATACTTATACGCATCCCAGCCTGCCTGAGCTTAACAAAACGGAGTGCAGGGAGGAACTGCTTCGGACCGACAAGATGATCAAGACACTTGTCGGCTCTTCTCCGCAAGTGTTCCGTCCGCCATTTTTCGCCTATAACGAAGAGGTGGCGGAAGTTGTCGGAGAATTTGGCTACAAGGCCATTGGGGCCCTTAACGGGGAGGCAACGGATTGGGAAATGCCGGGGGTTGGGCATATTGTCGACAAAACGCGGGAGCAGGTAAGACCGGGAAGTATTTTGATTTTTCACGATGGTTACGATGACCGGTCACAGACTGTGGAGGCTGTTCGTATTCTAGTCTCCGAGCTGACCGCGGAAGGATATGAGCTGGTGACGGTGAGCGAGCTGCTTCAGAGTGTATCATGATTATGAAATCAAGCTATATAATTACGGTTTAAAGCCGGCACGGGGCAACCCGCTGCCGGTTTTTTTACGAATTCTGCCGCAGAATTAAAGTTTCCTCTATTCATTTGAATTATTATCATATTATAATCACTACAGACAACATGAGAGGCAGGGATGAGGATAGTGTCATTAGTGGGCAGTTATAACACTTATATCGTTGTGTTATCCATCTTCATTGCTATATTCGCTTCCTATTCGGCTTTATCCATCACTGCGAGAATTACGCGCGAGACGGGGAGGCCCCGGCTTTATTGGATCCTGGCCGGCTCTTTCGTTATGGGTACGGGAATTTGGGCGACGCATTTTGTCGGTATGCTGGCATTCCACTTGAATATGACCGTTAAATATAATTTAGGCCTTACCTTGTTATCGATGATGGTGAGTGTAATTGCTTCATGGATTGCATTCTATTTTTCCCTTTCTAAAAAGATAGGCTGGGTGAAATTTGCCGTTGGCGGTTTTACGATGGGCAGCGGAATTGTCCTCATGCATTTTGTGGGCATGGAGGCTATGAGGATGCCTGCCCATGTTTCGTATGATCCTCTCTATTGGGCTTTGTCTGCCGTAATTGCTCAATTCGCCTCATATGCGGCATTGTTTCTGCTTCTCCGCTTCCGGACCCAATACGGGACAAGCCTGTTAAAATGGTTATCTGCCTGCCTCATGGGTCTTGCGATTTGCGGGATGCACTATACGGGGATGAGGGCGGCCAAATTCGTCGAACATCCGGGTGCGGTGCTGCAATCGGAGCCTGTAACGGATTATATGCTATTGCTTGGTGTTACCATTGTTGTCTTTAGCATTTTTCTGGTGTCATGGGGAGCATTATTTTTCGACCGGTATTTCCTGGAAAAGATGGCTTATCTGGATACGGTCACCGGGCTTCCCAACCGGAACGAAATGAATCGTTTTTTTGATAGGCATACGGGAGACGAGAGTATTGGGGTCCTGTTTTTGGATTTGGACCAATTCAAAGCAGTAAATGATACACTGGGTCATCATATCGGGGATATGCTGATCCAGCAGGTAGGTGGACGATTAAGCGAATTTGTAAATAGCGGACTCGAAGTGTTTCGGATGGGTGGAGATGAATTTTTGCTTACTGTGGCGCCATGCGATCAGCAGCAGGCTATGCAATTGGCGGAGCGGGTTTTGGAGAGTATGAAGAAAGTGTATTCGATCCAAGGTAACGAGCTGTACATTACTGCAAGCATCGGGATCAGCATAAGCTCTATCCGGGATACTGACCGCTCCGTGTTGTTAAAATTCGCGGATACGGCGATGTACAGAGCCAAGGGAGCGGGCAAGAATCAGTATTGTCTGTATAGCGAGGAGATGGGCCATCAAGAGCTTCGGAAGATGGAACTGGAGAAAGACCTTCATCTGGCGTTGGATAATAATCAATTTTTTTTGGTGTATCAGCCGAGGTGGAATGTGAAGGAAGACAGCCTGGCCGGCTGGGAAGCCTTGATAAGATGGAACCATCCCCGTCTGGGAGTAATCTCTCCGGGTGAATTTATACCTATCGCGGAGGAAATCGGTCTGATTGTGCCGATGACCGATTGGACTTTGAAGCAGGCTTGTCTTCAGTGCCGGGAATGGCAATGCAGGGGAATCCTGGAGCCGATTTCCGTCAATCTTTCCGTTCGCTTGTTCCAGACGGGAAGCTTGCAGGAAATGGTTCTAAGAAACCTGGAAGAGGCGGATTTAGAACCGATGTGGCTGGAGCTGGAAATTACGGAATCGATGGTGCTATATGATATTCATGATATCGTCCGGCAAATCGAAAGCATCCGGAGCATGGGTGTTAAGATCTCGATGGACGATTTTGGGACGGGTTATTCTTCCATCGGCTTACTGGACATGATTCCCCTGGATACGCTCAAGCTGGATCGCCTGTTCACGAACAATTTAGAGAGCCCGACCAAGCGGGCTATTATTAACGCCATCATCCTCATGGCGGAGAATCTTCATCTGGAAGTGATCGCCGAGGGAGTCGAGCAACAGGAGCATGTCGACGTTTTGTTACAGCTCGGCTGTCATATCATGCAGGGATATTTTTACGGCCGGCCGATGAGTACAGAGGAAATTGATGAGTGGATGAAGCAGAGGAGCATTATATAATGGGATCTGAGACACGGGCAATTCATAGAAAAATACTTATTACCTACTGGGTTGTCCTTGGCATATCCATCATTGCGGAACTGCTTGCTTTATATGTGAAAATTACGACCGAGTCTGGCCGGGTTCCCGAATATCTTGTTTATACTATGCTCCTTCCTACTGTTATTCAGTTTCTCGTAATTAGCATCAATGAGGTGGCTTATCGTTATCGGATTGAACGACCGATGCTAATTATTCTAAGCGGTACTTGCATCGCCGCTGCCTTAATGATCGCCAATAAGACGATTCACTTGCAATATATATTCTTGCTCTCGATGCTGGTCTCCATGTTTTATTTCAACCTAAGACAGCTTTATTTTGCCTTTGTTTTAAATATGGCAGCGTTTGGGATCGTGTATTGGATATTCCCATTAATCCGGCACAGCATAGGGGGATATGAGCTGTCCGCCTTTATTTTTGTCATGATCGGAATGCTCTATATTTTGCGTGGCATTATCCAGAGGGGCGAGGAACTCCTGAATGGTCTCACGCGCATGGTGAGAAGCGAACAAGAGATGGTGGTCAAGAACGCATTGATGGACCGGATGGTAAAAATCGATGCCTTGACCGATCTCTACAATCACAAGACGCTGCATGAATATCTGGATCAATTGATTGAACAGAGTAATAACTGCGACTGCGATATGCCTCTCCAGCTTGCGGTTATCGATATCGACGATTTCAAGAGCGTCAATGATACGTTCGGGCATGCAGTGGGGGACATCATCCTGGCACGTGTGGCGGGAACGCTGAAGGAGTCGTTCTCCCCATATGAAATTATCGGAAGGTACGGCGGTGAGGAGTTTGTCGTGATTTTTCCGGGAAAAACGTTGGAAGAAGCTTATCGCGAAACCGAAAACGCACGCGATAATATTTGGCGGCTCATGCACGAGGAAATGGACGGACGCCGGATCTCAGTCAGCATCGGGCTGGCGGAATACCGGGTGGGCGGGAGCCGGTCGGACCTGTTTGAGCAAGCGGATTCGCTGCTCTATGCGGCCAAGAAGAACGGAAAGAACCGGACCATGCTGCAAGCCTATGAGGTCGTATCCTTATAGGGCATAGCATATAGATCCGGTTTAGGGATTAACGGGTAAGCGTTCTAAACGGGCCAGTTTCTGCCGCCCGTTAAGTACTTCTCCGTTAAGATGGACAGCATTTGGATGCCGACTTCATTATGCCCGCCTTCGGGGATGATCAGGTCGGCGTATTTTTTGGATGGCTCGATAAACGCTTCGTGCATGGGCTTTACTGTCGCCAGATACTGCTGATGGATGGAGTGGATGGAGCGGCCTCGTTCCTCCATATCCCGCAGAACGCGGCGAAGCAGACGGACATCGGAATCAGTGTCCACAAATACTTTGATATTGAGCAGATTGCGAAGCTTTTCATCATATAGCACAAATAAGCCCTCGACAATGGCGATGCGGTTCGGTTTAAGATGAACGGACTCGGAGGCCGAACGAGTATGATGCGTGAAATCATATACCGGCGCATAGGCGGCTTGTCCGTCATTAAGAAGGGTCAAGTGCTCGATCAGCAGCTCGTTATCGAAAGCGAAGGGATGATCGTAATTGGTCAGCACGCGCTCCTCTATCGTTAAGTGAGACTGATCTTTATAATAATTGTCCTGCGAAATAAATGTAACTTTATCCGATCCAAGTTGCTCGATAACGGAACGGGCTACGGTTGTTTTCCCGGATCCGGTGCCGCCGGCGATACCGATGATTAGCATGGCGATTCAAATAACCTCCTACGTAATTTCCCTGTGAACATTCCGTTATTGTAGCATAGAGCCCGACCTTTTTCACCCAATATAAAGTGAACTATGTCTTCCAATTTTATTGCTTATGTCAAAATTATGGCGGGTCCTATTCTTTTATTTGTGCTAAGTAGTATTGGCCTCATCAAGTTAATCCGGTATACTCTATGAAAACATATATGAGAGGAGAAATTTGGAAGATGAGAATGAAGAAAATAACGGCCTCCTTGTTATCGCTGCTTTTGGCGGTAACCCTGCTTGCGCCGACTACCTTTGCAACGTCTAAGCCGGTGTTGCTGCAAGTGGATGGGGAGCCCGCCTTATTTAACGGACATGCACCGGTCATCGATCACGGAACGACCTTGGTACCTGCGGAAGATTTGTTTGAAGCATTGGACTTCAAGTTTGAGCAGGATGCCAAGTCCAAGCAGGTTAAAGGGACGAAAGAAGGACTGACCATTGAGCTTCAGAACGGTCAGAAGACAGCCGTAGTCAATGGACAATCGGTTCAGTTAGTCATCGCGCCGAAGGTGATTGAAGGAATTACATATCTCCCGGTACGTTCGATCGGGGAAGCAACCGGATACGAAATTTATTGGGATGAAGCATCGCGTACCGTTATTCTGAAGAGCAAGGTAGTCGCGGCAAGCGGACGCGGGTTCTTGTGGGAAGTTCAAAATGGCGGCAATAAGGTATATCTGCTAGGTTCGATGCATCTTGCGGACTCCAGCTTCTACCCGTTGCACCCATCGATGGAGAATGCCTTTGCCGAGGCCGACTACCTCGGGGTAGAAGTCGATATTGCCAAGGCCGCCGACCCGGAAACCCAGGAACTGGTGTTGAAGCTGGGCTCTTATCAAGACGGAACTACGCTCAAGGATCATATTTCTGAAACTACTTACGCCAAGCTGGGCAACATTCTGGCAGAGAACGGCCTAGACAAGAATGCATTGGATGCGTTTAAACCATGGGTGGTTGAAACGACACTTTCGGCGCTTCAGGCTGCCAAGACAGGATATGAGGGCCAGACCGGCATCGATCTTTACTTCCTTACGAAGGCGATGGAGCGCAAGCTTCCGATTATCGAATTGGAATCGTATGAATCGCAACTCGGAATGTTTAACGACTTCTCGCCGAAGCTTCAGGAAGACAATCTGCTTGCCGTGTTGAATAACTTCGACCAAGTCGACGACAGTGTCGCAGCCATGGCAGACATGTGGAAAACCGGCAACGATGCAGCCCTGCTGGAATTGGTGCAAGAAATGGGCAAGAACGAGGAATATAATAAGGCGATGCTCGTGGACCGGAATATTGCCATGGCCGATAAAATCGAAGGTTACTTGAAAGGCCAAGACTCCTCCGTCTATTTAATCGTAGTAGGAGCTGCGCATATGCCCGGAGATATCGGCATTGTGAACCTGCTGGAGGATAAGGGATTTACGGTTACTAGAAAATAGATTTAAGAATAAGACCAAGAGCCACGCCGACCCGGCGTGGTTCTTGCGTTTACCGGACTTTATACCAATCCTGATCCGTCCGACTTTATAATATCTTTATTTTTTACCGCAGAAATTCTTAATTTGTTCCCCCTATCCTTAATCTTAAAGTTAAGGAGGAATGAAGTATGAAGCAGATAGACCATTGGATCCGTATCCTGTTTATTCTATATCTATATACCCTGGTGAAAATCATATTGTTCAAATTCCATGATCCGGCTATGCCTTATCTTCTGGAGCGGATTAAGACAGATTTGACGAATCCTGATCTCGTGCTCCACCGGATGCAGCAGGGCAACCTGATTCCACTGGGAGAAATCACGAGAACCTTACAGAATGTATCCGGCCACGGTTTGCTTAACTTATTCGGGAATATCGGCTTGTTTATTCCTTTCGGTGTTTTTCTAGTGCTACTAGGGGGTGAAAAGCAGGCTACCCTGGGAAGAGTCCTGATCACCGTATTTGTCGCCAGCCTGTGTCTGGAAAGCGCACAGGCAGTCTTCTCCATCGGCTGTTTTGATGTCGACGATCTTCTCCTGAATTCATTCGGTGGCTTGATCGGCTTCGCCGGATTTAAGTTATGCGTGAAATTGAAGAAAGACTGCGTTCGGATCCACCGTTCCAAAGAGGGAAATACACGTTTATCCAGAGTGTAACTACCCATTTTTCGGTCCGATGTCTGGGAGATTCCTAGTTACTTCTGTTACAATTAACAAGATTCTCCATAATACTAGGGTTACTGCGGGAAAGGGAGAGAAATATGAAGCCGATAACGATATTAATTGCGGATGATGATGCGGAAATTGCCGATTTAATCGAATTATACTTAGCAAAAGAGGGCTATCGCTGTCTTAAGGCGATGGACGGGGAAGCGGCGGTGGAGGCAGTAATGAAATACCCTGTTGACTTGGCCGTCCTGGATATTATGATGCCGAAGCTGGACGGGCATGAAGTGACCCGGCAAATCCGGGTGAAGCATCATATTCCCATTATATTTCTGAGCGCGAAGGGATCTGATCTCGATAAAATCACGGGACTGGTCAGCGGAGCGGACGATTATATGACCAAGCCTTTTAATCCGATGGAACTGGTTGCCCGTGTTAATGCACAGCTAAGGCGGTCATTTCAGTTCAGCCGTCCGGCCGAGGGGAAAGGGATTGTGGAGGCTGGCGGACTCGTGATCAACCCGGAAGAGCGGAGCGTGCTTTTTAACGGGAATCTCATTGAATTGACGCCCAAGGAATTCGATATTTTGTATTTACTGGCCGGGAACCCCAAGAAGGTGTTTAGTTCGGAAAATATCTTTCAGCAGGTGTGGGGCGAGGATTACTACGAGGGTAACAACACCGTAATGGTTCATATACGTACTCTTCGCAAGAAGCTTGGTGATGCGATGAATAACAGTAAGCTGATCAAAACATTGTGGGGAGTGGGATATACATTCAATGGCTAGAATGATCCGAAGCTTCCGGTTCAAAATGCTTCTGCTGTTTGGGCTTAGTATGGTATTTGCCGGGGCGATAACCTTTTCAATTTATAAAGCGGCCCAATTCTATTACTACACCACCAAATTTGAGGATCCGTTGACCCAGGTCCGTTATTTCATGAGGGAAGTCGGGGACGTAAACTTTTTTCTGATTATATTCGTCCCGTTATCGGTCTGGTTCTTTTTTCTGCTTACCAAACGGTATGCGGGTTATTTCCGCATCATTTCGGACGGGATCAACCAGCTTGCAAAAGGCGACTTTAACAGCCGTGTTCATATCTCCGCCAAGGATGAATTCGGCGATATTGCCAGGGACATCAACCTGGCTGGCATAAAGCTGCGGGAAGCTTTGGAAAGAGGGGATTTCGCCGAAAACAGCAAGGAACAGCTGGTGCTTAATTTGGCTCATGATTTGCGGACCCCGCTTACGTCGGTCATCGGTTATTTGGATCTTATTCTGAATGACGGCGACCTGACTCCGGAACAAATATTGCAGTACAACAAAGTGGCCTACAGCAAGTCAAGACGGCTGGAAACATTGATCGATGAGTTGTTTAAAGTAGCCAAAATGAGCAGCGGCAAGATGGTCATCCAAAGCCAGCCCATTGATTTGAGCGAATTGCTGTTACAGTTAAACGAGGAGCTTTATCCGGCCTTCGAAAAAAACGGATTGACCGCTCGCCTGAATATAGTCCCCTCATTGACGATTATGGGAGACGGCGAACTGCTGGCACGGGTATTCGGCAATCTGCTAAGTAATGCGGCCCACTATGGCCGGGAGGGCAAAGTCATCGATATCCACGGTTACTCTGACGGAGATATGAACGTGGTCAGTATCGTCAATTATGGGGACTCGATCCCGGCTAAGGAGCTGCCTCATATTTTTGATATGTATTACACGGGAGACAAGGCCCGCACGTACAATAACGGAAGTACCGGGCTGGGCTTGTTTATCGCGCGAAATATAGTGGAGCGCCACAAGGGTACGCTAACTGCGGAAAGCAGCCCGATGTCCACTCGATTTGAGGTCCGGCTGCCGGCTCATAGACCTGATTTCGCTGAATAGTCCGATACGAAACCAATTTTATAAAAACTTTAATTTTACCCCACTTTTTATTTTAACTGTCCCCTTTATTCTGTTTGTAAGAAAGGCAGGAGACAGAGAGATGAAAATGCGGGGTTTTTGGCGTTCTGGGGTTGCAAAATCAAAGTTGATTTACCGTAAGGATGCGGCTGCTGCCTGGTTGTTTCTCGCGCCCAGCGCTGCGGGCTTTGCGTTGTTCTATCTCATTCCGTTCGCCATGAGCCTTATTTATTCGTTTGAGGGCGGTATAGGCGATGACCGATTCGTCGGATTGGCCAATTATATGGAATTGCTCGCGAGTCAGTCCTTTCGTAAGGCGGCAGCGAACACCTTTTATTTTACGGTCATTAGCGTTCCGTTGATGTTGGTACTGCCTCTGGGCTTGGCGGCGCTGTTGAACAGGAACATTTATCTGCGCCAGTGGCTGCGAACCGCATATGTACTGCCCCTTGTCGTTCCGGTGGCATCCATCGTGTTCTTCTGGCAAATCCTCTTTGATTGGAACGGCACGCTGAATGCGTGGCTGGTTCACTTCGGACAAACGCGAATCGACTGGATGAAAACCCCGGCCGCCAGGCATGTCATCCTGATGATGTATTTGTGGAAAAACCTTGGTTATAACGTGATCCTGTTCCTGGCTGGATTGCAGCAGATTCCGAGGGATTATTACGAAACGGCTCAAATTGAGGGGGCCGGTCGCTTTCGGCAATTTTTCGGCATCACGATCGTTTACTTAATTCCTACGCTGTTCTTCGTAACGATCATGTCGATTGTCAACTCGTTTAAAGTGTTTCGGGAGACATATCTAATGGCGGGCGATTACCCGCATGACAGCATCTATATGCTGCAGCATTACATGAACAATATGTTTATGTCCCTGGATATCCAGAAGCTGACGGCTGCTGCGAATTTGATGGTCCTCGTTATTTTGCTGGTCGTATTTCTGATGTTCGCCCTGGAGCGGCGGTACAGCAATTTTATGGAGTAAGGAGAGGGAATCATTGCCGACTGTGAATATTTTGAAAAAAGGGACGCTCACCTTCTTCATGGGTAGTTTAGCCCTGATCCTTTTGTTGCCGATCCTCCTTATCTTCACTAATTCTCTTATGACGGATCGGGAAATGGGCTTCAATTACAGCCCGATCGGCCAGCTTTATCAAGCGGAGGAGGGGAGAGAGCCTCCATTTGCAAATTTAAAGCTTCTGCCGGACCACGTCACGCTGAAGCAGTATGGGAAGGTGCTGATCGAAAGTCCCACGTTTCTGCGGATGTTCTGGAATTCGTTGTTTCTGGTGCTCCCTATGATCGTCGGTCAGGTGTGCGTAGCCGCCCTTGCTGCCTATGCGCTGGCCAAACTGAAATTCCCCGGAAGGGATGTCCTTTTTCTGGTTTACCTGATGTCCATGCTAATGCCGTTTCAGGTCACGCTTGTACCGAACTATATCATGGCGGAGAAGCTGGGGATGTTGAATAGTGTGCACGCTATCGTGTTTCCCGGCATATTTGCGGCCTTTGGCGTGTTCATGCTCCCGCAGTTCATGCTGCATATTCCTTATGCTTATATCGAAGCGGCCAAAATGGACGGAGCCAGCCATATAAGGACTTATTTCATGATTATTTTGCCGATGATTAAACCCGGAATTTCCGCGCTGGTCGTATTGTTGTTCGTGGATTATTGGAACATGGTGGAACAACCGGTGATTTTTTTAAATGATCCTTTCAAACAACCGTTATCCGTCTATCTGTCTCGAATTAACCAGGATGAATTAGGAATTGCCTTTGCAGCCTCCATGCTGTATATGACCCCGATGCTTCTGTTGTTTTTATATGCAGAGTCCAGTTTTATCGAAGGAATCCAATTGTCCGGGCTCAAGGGGTAGCGTGAAAAGGCAAGTTATCATTTTCGAAGGAGAGACGAGGACATGGAACTGGAAAGGGAAGTGAAGGATCGTAAGCGAAAATCGCTGATCCGGGCCATATTCATAATTTTCGCAGCAGGGCTGGTGATGTTGACCTTATTCAGCAACACGTTGAAATCGTCCACCCTGCCTAAAGTACAGACCGAGAGTCTGATCATCGGTAGTCTGCCGTTGACGTTAGAACGCAGCAGTAGCCTGGAGCCGGTCTCCCAGGAGAAATTGTTTAACTCAGTTGGCTGGGAGGTCAAGGAAATCCTGGTGAAGCAGGGGGATCGTGTGAAGAAGGGGCAAGAGCTGGTCAGATACGACAGCACAACGGCTGAAGGGGAACTGGCGGATCAGGGTGACCTGTTGAAGAAACAGGAGATCGAAATGAAGCGCACGCAAGAACAATACGTCGCCTCGGTGGTAGCTGGCGAGGATAAGGCCATCCGCGAAGCGGAGCGAATTATTGAAATAGGGAAGCTTGACCGGCAGCTTCAGGAACGCAAGATGAACGGATTGCAGGACAGTATACGGCGCGGCCAGGTGCTGCTTGCTCCGTTTGACGGGATCGTTGCGGAGGTGGGCGCCGCTTTAGGGTTGCCTTCCTCGGAGGGCGATGTGGTCCTGACGAATGACGCGAGGGGATTTCAGTTCCGCATGAATATAGATGCAGCGTTATTATCGCAAATGGAGATTACCAAGGGAGCGGATCTTGATTTTGAAGTTATCCTCGAATCGGGAACAGCAAAGGGGATGAAAGGCAGCGTGTCCAACGTGCTGAACGGCGAATCCGGCTTTGGCGGCGGAGCCGGCCCCGAATCGGAGGCCGATTCCGGAACGGCTCCGGCTGCAGCGAGTGAGCCCCGGAAGATCGTCATTGTTCAGGTGGCAGACCCGGAACTGAAGGGGGGTGAGCAAGTTCATGTGAAGCTGGATAAGCGCTCGGGAGAGCCAGGCATGCTTGTATCCAGCAAGGCGGTTCATCAAGATCGCAGCGGGACCTATGTTTTCAAAGTCGAAGAACGGAGAGGGGCGCTGGGCAATATCTTTGTAGCCCGCAAAGTCGCCGTTCATCTCATCTTATCGACGGAAAGAGAATGTCTGGTTGAAGCGGAGAACCTGTATGAAAAGGAACGGATCGTTTTAGAGAGCGGCGAGCCTTTGCAGGATGGGGATCGGGTGCGTCTGGACTAGGAACAACAGAATTTATGGACATGAATCTAGGGGAGTGGATGAAATGCGGAATAAACAACTGTGGCTTTTAGGTATAAGTATGATGTTGGCTCTGACTGCGGCGTGCAGCAAGGGGGGAGGCGAGAAAACGGCATCCGCCGGGAAGCCGGCAACCCAAGACGGCAAGGCGATCGTCACCTTGGCCGTGCGGGATTCGAGTCCGTTCTATAAGGTGCTTGAGGAGAAATTCGAGGCGAAATATCCGGGTATCGACCTGCAGGTTGATGCGTATAAGCAGGAAGGAGAAACGTGGGAGCCGGGGGAATACGATGAATACAAAAAAACGACGAATACCGCTCTGATGGCCGGAAAGGGAGCCGACATTATCGAAGCCGACAGCTTGCCGTTCGGGGAATATGTCGACAAAAAGCTGCTTGTCGATTTGCAGGGCTACATAGATCAAGACAGCGGCATTGCCAAAGACGATCTGCAAAACAACGTACTGGAGGCAGTAAAAATAAAGGGCGGGTTGTATGCTTTACCCGGGGGGTATTTTATACGGGCATTTATCGGGGACGGGAAGGTCATTGGAGATACGAAGATCAACGACAGCAACTGGAATTGGGACGAATTTGCCGAAACCTCGAAGGACCTGTTGGAAAAAGCGAAACAAAACGGCATAGACACCAGGTATGCTTTAGCCAATGATCCTCCTGAGCTCATCCTGCAGGAAATGTTTATTGACAGCTATCCTTCCTGGGTAGATGAAGCAGGGAAAAAGGCCAGATTCGATACGCCGGAATTCATCGGCATGATGGACAAAGTAAATCAAATGTACGAGGAGAGAATTTTTACACAGGAACCGGCCGATATCGGCAAGCAGTTGTTTTATTCCTCCGCCCTGTCATCGCCGCGGGATTTTATCGACGTCCCTTATACGTTCTTTAGCGAACCTAGACTGCTGAGCAAACCACATAGCGAAGGGCCTGCCAGAACCCGCATTGTTCCTGTGTCCCAGTTTGTAATCCGGGAGAGCTCGCCCGTAAAAGAGGATGCTTTGAAGTTCATCTCCTTCTTGCTTTCGGAAGAGGCACAGTCCTTGAAGGAGCGTCAGGGCTTCTCTCTGTTAAAATCCGTGAACGAGCGTGCTTTGGATGAGCTGAAGAAGGAAACGGACAGCGGTTCTTACAAGCTTCCAGACGGAAAAGCGCTCCAAGCAGTAAGCGGTGATGAATTTGCGAGGTTCAGAGACGTTTTGAACAATGGCGAGCAATTTGCCCAACTGGACAGTCAGGTCGTCATCATCGTCGGCGAAGAGATGGCTTTCTACTTCAGCGGGGAAAAGTCCGCGGAGGAAGCTGCGAAGCTGATTCAGAACAGGGTGACCACTTACTTGAATGAGTAATTAGGGCACGACAGAAATAGATAAAGCATCCCTAAGGAGCTGCCGGAAGGTTAAAGACCTATGCCGGCGGTTTCTTTGGCGATAACTCGAAAAGTATTTCGAGAAAGCGCTGCCAATGGTATATTAATAAAAATTGTTCCAAATGGGGGGAGCTTAATGTATGCAGCAGTGGATTGGGAAATCGCTCAAGCATAAGTTGTCGCTCTTGATCATTGTCGCTACGCTGGTTCCGTTGCTGTTTCTCGGATTATTCTCCTACAAGATGGCGGAGGGCGTATCCGAAGAAAAGGCCAAAATATCCGGGATGAACACCCTTCGCCAACTGGAAGCTTATCTGGGGACGATGGTGGGGGATGTGGAGAATATGTCCTTGTTTCTGATCGGGAACAGCAGCGTGCAGAGTTATTTGAAAGCATCGGAGAGCGACTTGAAGCTGCAGAACTCGATCATACTGCTGTTGAATAGCCTGGCGTTCTCCAAAGATTATGTCGCCAATATCGTAATCGAACCGCTCGACGCCAAACGCAGCATCACGCTCAAATCCTTGATCCGTTCGGATTTTACCGACATCACCGGGGTGGATGCCGCATACTATGAGCGCCACCCGAAATGGTGGTCCTCCGTTCATCGGCAGTGGACCTTTGAGGGGATGGGCGAGGTGATTACGTTGTCGCGGCCGATTCGCAGCACCGACAAGTACAAGCCGATCGGTAAGCTCCAGATCAATCTGGACCAGTCGGTCTTGGCCCACCAGGTGGGTCAGGCCGCGATGGAGGAGAGCGGCTTTGTCCTGCTGCTGGATGCGGAGAATCGGATCATCGCGGGGCCGGCGGAGATGGAGATGAATTTGCCGCTTAATCATTATTATCCGGGGATCGGAAGTCTGGAAGGGATGAGCGGGAACCTTGATTATGGGGAAGGAAGCGACAAAAAGACGATATTGTACCGGTCGGTGAGCGAAGTCGGCTGGAAGCTGGTCGGCTTGATTCCGGCGCAGGAATATCGGTCGCAGAACCGGTATTTTCTCTCATTAACGGCAGTGGCAGTCACCGGGGCGATTTTGCTCGTCATTTTTTCCGTGCTCTTTTTAATACAGAAGATTACCAATCCCTTATCCGCATTAACGAGATTCCTCAAGAACGCCAGTCCTGACGAGCCCTTGCCCGCCCTCCCGGTAAAATCGATTGATGAAGTAGGGCAACTGATCATCAGCTATAACCGGCTAAGTATGCGGATTGTTAAGCTGAATGAGGAGGTCAAACTGAATGAGTCGCTGAAAAAAGAAGCAGATATGCA
>DJTQ01000151.1 GCA_002439285.1 Paenibacillaceae bacterium UBA6304 | reverse complement strand
ACCGGGAGCCTGTCCAGCGGCAGCAGTTGACGAATTAGACGCGCGGTTTTGATGCCGTCCATCACGGGCATTTCGATATCCATGAAGATGAGATCGTATTTTTTTCGGGTCACAGCTTCGATGACTTCCATGCCGTCGTGGGCTACGTCCGGTTGATACCCGAGCTGCTCCAGCATTTGAACAAACGCCTGGCAGTTTACGGGATGATCCTCCGCGATCAGAATCGATAGTACCCGGTTAAGAGGGACTTCGCCTACCGACACAGGCAAATCTAATTCTGTCAGCAAACTTTCCGCCGTTGCTACGCTTACCGCAATCTCTGCTAAAGGCTCCGCTGTAGGCCCAGAATATTCCGGCAATCCTTCGACAGAAGAATCGCAAATTAAGGTAAAGCGGAATATGGAACCTTCCCCTTCCTTACTCTCCACGAAAATATTCCCGCCCAGCATTTCGACGATTTTTTTGCATATGGCGAGGCCCAGACCGGTTCCCCCATACTTACGATTCATGATCGGATGAACTTGGGAAAAGGATTGGAACAGTCTATGCAGCTTATTCGCCGGAATTCCGATGCCCGTGTCGGAAATGCTGAATTCGAGTAGGTTTGCCGAACCATATGCAGGAGCACGCTGAACCTGGACCTTGATTTCCCCCCGGTCCGTGAATTTCAGCGCATTTCCAATTAGATTGACCAGAACTTGCCGTACCCGCGACGGATCGCTATACAAATAATCAGGCACATCAGGAGCAATCGAGTAACTGACCTCAAGCCCCTTTTTATCGGCTTCAGGAAGGAATAAATCGACTGCGCTTGCGACACAACTCTCCAAATGGAAGGTTTCAAATTCCAGCGCCATTTTTCCGGCCTCAATCTTACTAAAATCAAGAACATCGTTCAGAATGGATAGCAGTGCCCGGCTGCTGCTGGAAATCACTTCGGCATAGTACCGCTGGTCCTCGTTCAGACTCGTATCCAATAGCAGGTCGGTCATACTGATCACACCATTCATCGGCGTGCGGATTTCATGGCTCATCATCGCAAGAAATTCCGACTTGGCCTGAGTGGCACGCTCCGCCGATTCTTTAGCCTTCATGATTTCCCGTTCCCCGGTAATATCGTTAAACACGACGACTGCGCCGATAAGCTGTCCCCGTTCAATCATCGGATTAACGCGATATTCCACCAGAAAACTTGAGCCGTCCCTTCTCCAGAATACATCCTCTTGTACGACACGGGGAATTCCGTCCCGCATGGTCCGGATGATCGGACATTCCTCCAACGGATACGCGGAACCATCGCTTTTCGTGTGATGAATAAGGTGATGATTCGACTGTCCGATGAACTCATCGATCTCATAACCGAGCATGTCCGATGCTGCAGGGTTGATGAATACCGTTCTCCCGTTCTCGTCCAGCCCATAGATTCCTTCAGAAACGGAACCCAAGATCAGAGAATGGAGATAGCTTAGCTTCTCAATTTGCTCGACATATCTTGTTCTTTCCGTAATATCGCTGGCGATCCCGTATACACCGACCACTTGATTATCGACGATGATCGGTACATTCGTTACCGCGATTTCCAGGGGACTCCCATCCTTGCGCGTTACGGTCGTCTCATAATTTTGCGGAATACCTTCTCTGGCTTGTTCAAAATGAAATACGGTATGGGCCAGATCTTCCCGGTCGGTGATCTGCTGAAAACTCATCCCGAGCAGCTCTTGTCCCGAATATCCCAGCAGTGTCTCCAAATTGGAATTCAAAGAAGTATACTTACCGTCTAAGTCCATGGAATAAACACTGGACGGGCTGTATTCGAACAGCGAACGATAACGCTGCTGGCTTTCTTGAAGGCGCCGCTCGCTTTCTTTACGCTCTGTCACATCGCGAGAAATGGTAATAATTTCGCCGATTTCGCCGGAATACGCCAGATATCTATACCTTCCCGTACTTTCAAACCAGATGTATCTGCCGTCTTTATGACGGACCCGGTAAGTAATTGTATAGACGCTTCGGGAATTCATTTGGATCTTCATTCGTTCTTTGACCATCTGCACATCTTCGGAATGTAAATAATCATAAGCGCTGGTTCCGATCAATTCCTCGGGATCGTATCCAAGCAACGTGTAAGATGAGGGCGAGACATAAAGATACGTATTGCTATCATTCGCCGTATGGCGGGATATCAAATCCATGGAATACTCTGAAATTAGCCGATACTGCCCCTCCGTTTCGCGTAGTGCTTCCTCCATCAGGTTGCGCTCCGTAATTCCGCGGGCCTGGTTGATTTTCTCCAAGGTGATGTCTTTGGTAATCGAGAATACGCCGACTACTCCGATATCGTGAATGATTGGAATGTAAGTCGCATAAGCGTCCCGAAGCTCCCCGTCCTTGCGCCGGAAAGTAATTTCAAAACTTCCGGTCTCCCCGAGCAACGCTTTTCTAAAAAATTCGTCCTTCTTCTGCTGTCCTTTTTCACAAAACAGTTGATCCAAATTCAACTGCATGAAATGAGAGGCCGGATACCCGGTCAGCTTCTCGGTCGCCGGATTCACTTCCACATAATTACCGTTCACATCAATGATACAAATTGCATCAGGCAGATTCTCGTACAGTAACTTGTATGTGCTATCCTCGGAAATGAGCTGTTTCAGAAGTCCGCTTTTATCGTAGGCCACGGTTATGGCTCCTTTTCTTCTAAGATAGTAGTGGACAAGTTATGACCTTTATCACATCCATTCTACCCGATTCCTGGAAAAAGTGAATAGGGTCCTTGTGCCTAGAAGACCATGTAAAAAGAAAACAGCGTCCCAGTAAACTTCTGGACGCTGCATCTTTGAAACGAAATCAGGTTCGTTCCCGTTTCTTGTAATTAGATCGGGATCGGTACTGCTGGGGAGCCCTGGCAGGGTACCTTGCCGGCAGGGAGAACATATGCACGAGATGGGTGAACGGAATCGACGCAAACAACAGGAAAGCGAGAACGATATGAAGCTGAAACAGGAACGGTACGCTCTCCATTAAATGATATTGCGGATGGAGCGTGAACAGACTCCGGAACCAAGGCCCGATCGTGGTCCGGTATTCATAGGCGACCACGGTCGTATTATAGACCAGCGTCATATAGGTTCCCATGGCCGCCACGATCAATACCAGGCTCACGGCGAAATAATCGCCGAATCCCGCGTGGATGCGGACCCGCCGGTTCACGATTTTTCGGATCAAAAGAAGCACCAGGCCCCCCACGACCATCAGCCCGGCAAGACCTCCTCCCGCAATCGCAAACACATGGTAGGTCTCATCAGAAACGCCCAGCGAATGATAGACGCTTCTCGGAATCAGAACGCCCATGATGTGGCCGATAAAAGCGAATATGATCCCGTAATGGAACACGGTCGAACCGACTTTTAGCCATCTTTTCTCAAAAATTTCCGTGGAAGGCGCTGTCCAGCTAACTTGGCGAAAGGCGAAACGGTACAACAAACCTACGATCATTACCGTTGCCGTAATATACGGAAACACGACCCACCAGAAAATACCGGTCATCGATGTACCTCCATTCCATTCAATTGCACATTTTGTAGGTCGGCAAACCGGTATCGCTGCGGGCGGTCCCGTCCATGCCGTATAAAATCGGATACGGAAGTTCATCCAAATCGGCTACTTCCCGTTTACTTTCCAGCATGCGGATATCTTCTTCCGACGGCTCCTCGAATACTTCGGTCATAAGAATCCCAAACAATTCTCCATAGGGACTGTCTTCATCTAAGTTATCGCGGATCCGCTTGCAGGCTACCGCAAGGCGAAGCTCCAAGGCGCGTACGTGGACATGGTCGGGTCTCAGCGCCAACAGTTCGAACAACATCGGAATATAGTCGCTCAATTCCCCGTTCGTCAAGCTGAACCCCGCATCCTGAACGATATGCTGCAGCAAAATAAGCGCCGCGCCCCGCTCCCTGCTATCTCCAAGCTCATGGGCGGTCAAATACAGTCCCGTCTTGTCCTTCCAGTCGAAGGTCCATACATAGAGTTCCTGCAGTTCCTTAAGAGGAATAGTATAAAGGGACTCCAAAGCCCGTTCCAATCGCTCCCGCAGGATTGGATCCTCAATACCGGAGCGAATGGCATCCAACATATCTGACCGCATCTCGGTAAATTGATCATCCGGATATCCGAGCATTCTTGCGGTCGCGGCTAACATTACAGATTTCGATTCCATCCTCACTCCTCCTTTGCGAATAAATGCGACATGAAATCGGGGGAAGGAGTTATGGATTCTATGCTGCATGCCCCCTGTTTGTAATGAAGTTCTTCTTCGCCATCCATTTCTCTTCGGCCGGTTGGAATCACAAACCGTTCGTTATATTTCGCGACGGCAAACAATCTGGCCATATCTTCGATCTCTTCCACCGTGGTGCCTGCCTCTTCCAGCAGTTTGCTGTGTCTCAGCTCGTCCATTCCGCCGACGGCGCGATTTCTCATGTGCACTCGCATCGCAGTCATTTTCAACAGAACCCTACGGATCACCGAAGTGTCTCCCGCCGTCATCAAGGAAGCCAAATACTCCATTGGAATCCGCATCTGATCGACGGCAGGTATATAATGATCCGTCTGCAGCTCGTCTTCTTCGATATGGTTCATGATCGGGCTAAGCGGCGGCACGTACCAGACCA
>DJTQ01000152.1:906-6443 GCA_002439285.1 Paenibacillaceae bacterium UBA6304 | reverse complement strand
ATCAGGGTCGGACAAAATTTCAGTTCTTCCAGGATCTTGTGCAACGACGGGCTGATTATGGTCTCTTTCTCGCCGTTCAGCTCCGGATGAAATCCGTTGTCGAGGGCCAGATCGAACAAGTATTTTCGCTCATCGCTGTTCAGACGCAGTGCCCCGGATATGGCATCGAGTACGGAAGCGGACACTTTGATATCGCGGCCTTGCTCCAGCCAGGTGTACCACGTTGTACTGACACCGGCTAACTGGGCTACTTCTTCACGTCGTAATCCGGGCGTCCGACGGCGCGAACCCGAGGGTAATCCTACGCTGTTCGGGTGGAGCTTGGAGCGTTGGCTTTTTAAAAATTCGGAAAGAGCTTTCAGGCGGGGATCGTCCTGCATCGGGTTGGCCTCCAGTTGTTTTCTGTACTTTCGCTGTTGCTTTTAGCCATTTGTCTTTGCCTTTTTTGATTATGTTAAGGTTTAGGCTGTTATTGTATTATACATTATACTAGGATAACTAAAAACTTGTAATAGGATAAGGAAGGAATACAATAGGAACAACGGCAGCTAAGCAAATTACAAGGCCGGTATAAAACAACAGGAGGTCTTGTTATGGAGAGAGTAGTAGTGACGGGAATGGGGATTGTGTCGCCGCTTGGCAATGACGTAGATACATTTTGGAGCAAGCTGAAGGACGGGAAGTCCGGAATTTCCCATATTGATTTGTTTGATGCATCGGCTTTTGGAACCCGGATTGCGGGACAGGTACGGGGATTTGATCCTGAGGCGCTGTTCGGCCGTAAAGAGGCCCGGAAAATGGACCGGTTCGTCCAGTTTGGACTTTATGCCGCAGAACAAGCGGTAAAGCAGGCTCATCTCGACTTGGAACGTATCGACCGTGAACGGTTTGGCGTTTATGTCGGAACCGGAATCGGCGGAATTCAAACGCTGACGGACAATATGGAAGCTTACCAAAACCGCGGACCGGGACGCGTCAGTCCGAGTCTGGTGCCGATGATGATCTCCAATATGGCCGCCGCGCAAATCAGTATCCGCTTTGGGGCGATGGGGCCAACGCTGTCGCCGGTTACCGCTTGTTCGATCGGAAATACCGCGATTGGTGAGGCGTTCCGCTTGATTCGAAGCGGTGAAGCGGATGTCATCCTTGCGGGTGGGACAGAGGCAGCGATTCATCCTCTATCGCTTGCCAGCTTTGGTAACGCCACGGCGCTGTCCAAACGCAATGATGATCCGGAGAAGGCTAGCCGCCCATTTGATACCGGTCGCGACGGATTTGTCATGGCTGAGGGCGCCGGCATTCTCGTCTTGGAATCGTTGGGTCATGCGCTTAGACGAGGAGCGCCTATCCACGCGGAGGTAATCGGTTATGGCGCGAGTTCGGACGCCTATCATGTCGTGGCTTCGCATCCGGAAGGAGAGGGAGCTTACTTGGCCATGAAGCGTGCCCTACAGTCGGCGGGGGTTACGCCGGCAGAGGTTGATGTGGTGAGTGCGCACGCGACAAGCACACAGGTCGGGGATCTGGCGGAAACAAAGGCGCTCAAGAAATTGTTCGGCGAACAGGCAAGGGGGATTCCCGTAACGGCGAACAAATCGATGACCGGCCACATGTTCGGAGCTGCAGGAGGAGCGGAGGCGATCGCCTTGATCCGAAGTTTGAATGACGGCGTTATTCCACCTACGATTAATCTGGAGCATCCGGATCCGGCTTGCGATCTGGATTACGTACCGAATCTGGCGCGGGAAGCAGCTCTTAGAATCGGTCTGTCCAACTCGTTTGGATTCGGCGGTCATAACGCCGCCATTCTGCTTTCACGGTTCGAAGAGAAGTTATAAGGTTCCAGCAACTTTCCAACCTTTGGAAGCGTCTTGAGATTGATTAGTACCAAAAAAGATCTAATCAGGGGGCGATTCTAAATGAAAAGATGGGGAGTCTGCGTATTTGTATTTAGTTTAGCATTATCACTATTACTTGGCGGGTGTGGTAGCAGCAGCAATGCCGACAAAGCCAGCAGTAATGATGCCGTCAGTTATGAAAGTGCCACCACATCCGCGAATGTAGCGGATATGGCCATCGAGTCCGAATCCAAAGCGAACCAAACCGCGGAGGCCCCTGTGGCCCCGACGACTGATGCCGGAGGGAAACTTCCGTCGGGGGAGACAGCCGCAGAGTCGGACCGGGCTTCTTCGGGATTCCAAGGCACGGACACGGCCGCCGGGTTGAACAAAAAGTTGATTTACCGGGCCAATGTGGTGATGGAAGTCAAGGATTATGGGAAGACGCAGTCGGAAATCCGCAATCTGATCACGCTGACAGGCGGGTATATTGTTGAATTCTCGGAAAATCAGTCTCAGCATGAGCGGGGCGGTACGTTTATCCTCAAAGTTCCGGCTTCCGGTTTTTCCTCATTCTTGGATCGGTTGGAGCAACTAAAACCGGAATCTCTGCAGCAAGGTATTCAGGGACAGGATGTTTCCGAAGAATATGTGGATCTGGAATCCCGTCTCAAAGTGAAACAGGCCATGGAGGCAAGATATCTTAAATTCGTGGAAGAAGCCACGAAGACGGCCCAATTGGTCGAATTCGTTAATGAACTGGAACGGATTCAGACGGAAATCGAGCAGATTAAGGGACGAATGCGCTATATCGATAACAATGTTTCATTTTCTACCATAGAAATTCGCTTATATCAGCCAATGGAGAACTCGATCATAAAACTGGAACAGGAGAAGGAGCCACTCCTTAAGAGGGCAAAAAATGCTTTAACAGGAAGCATCGACGCTATTTCAGTTGTTCTTCAATGGCTTATAATTGTCCTGTCCGGAGCCTTGCCGCTAATCCTAATTGCTGCAGTGATTCTTGCCATCGTATGGCCAATGCGGAGAAGAAGTCGCAGTCGCCGCAATCGCACCAATTGGACTTCAGAACGGCCGGTAGAAAGGGTGCCATCCTTACCTGGCGAGAACGAAAGCAAGGAGCCACCGGTTTCGCCACCGATAACCAAAGAAGAGGATGAGCCGGAACACAAGTAAGGTAGTATTGGAAGACTGGAATTCAAGTGGAGATATAGTCGTTCATTTGTACTATTTTGTAAGATTATAGAACAGGGTATGACGGAATAAATCGAAACTTGTATTTTGAAAAAGATATGATATATTTCACATTTCCGTCAGTTGACAAGCAGTTTTTTATGAAATATATTGAAAATATCATCTGACAAATAGTTCGTGTTTACTACTAATCGGGATTTTTGATTACTAATTGAATATTCGGCACACTAATCGAAAGATTAGGTCGCAAAGCCTTGGAGTCTAATAATTCATAGGGATTAATGACCGTCCGGCTGCATAACAATGTAATCTCCGTTGTTTATGTAGCCGGATTTTTTGTTTCTTGGTTCTCGGCGGATTTGTTCCGTGAGAAATAGATGCCCACAGTAAGGAGGGTAGAAAATAGTGCCTGAAAGGGAGGAATTTAATGAAAAAATGAGGAGGAACCTATGAAATACGGGTTAAAGATTGTAGTATCCTGGCTTTGTTTATTTTCACTTTTTGTAAGTCCTTTGACGGCTTTTGGAGCAGGGTCAACTTCGAACGATCCAGTCTGGCCTAATCCCGGCGCAATTCAATTAAGCAAAACGGCAGAACCAACAGGTAAGTCGGGTGAGTGGAAAATTACGCTCAAGGCTGAGGGGAAAAATATCAAATCGAGCACTGATGTAGTGCTTGTAATTGATAAGTCCGGAAGTATGGATGACCGAGATTGGTGGTGGGAAACTGACTACAAATTGGCTGACGCAAGAACGGCTGCGAAGAAATTCGTGGACAATTTGCTGTTAACCGGGTCATCGAGTCGAATTGCCGTTGTTTCCTTTAATAAGTCAGCCACAAATGTCTCTGACTTTAAAGGCCCTAGTCAAAAGGATGCCCTGAAGACTTCCATTGACAATATAAGTGCGAGTGGCGGTACCAATATTCAAGCTGGGTTGAAAAATGCCCGTGATCTTTTGGCGAACAGCTCGGCTGAGAATAAAGTAATCGTCGTATTAAGTGACGGGGAGCCAACCTACAGTTTCAAGGGAACGCAGGCCAAAAGTTCCAGTTGGCAAAATAACAGCTATAATTTTGCCATTACGAAATTTGATTATGGAACTACGCTTGGAACTGGTGGGGATTATGACCTTTCCAGATCTTCACGGTACGAAATTAACAATTTCTCCGTAAAAGATAACGGTATCGGAACAATCTCGGAGGCGAAAATCGCTAAAGATGCAGGCCTCAAGATTTTTTCGGTCGGGCTCGACGTTTCCAATAACAGTAATGCGATCAAAGTTCTGAAGGACGTTCAGAATGAGGGTTATTTTTCTGCTAACAGCGATGAGTTGAACAATATTTTCCGCGAAATGGCTGGGAAAATCTCTTATGCGGCACAAGGCGCAAAAGTAATCGATCCGATGGGAGATATGTTCAATCTCAAGCTGCAAGGAGCTCAAATTAGTCCGGCAGATTACACGGTATCGCAAGGGACTGTAACTTGGGACGCCGCTACTGAAAAATTCAATTGGAACGTCGGCAATATTGCCGAAGGCGAACCTGCAACATTCACTTACACAGTTGTAATGGACCAATCCAAAAACCCGGTTTCAGATGTCCTCTATCCTACGAACGGGACGACCAAGATGGAGTATAAGGATGTAAATAATCGGAACGTATCGAAGGAATTTGAGGTGCCGAAAGTAAGCATCGGCAAAGGTTCCATCCTCGTGAAAGGCTATAAAGTCAATGCGAACGGCAAGCCAATCAATGCCGAAGGCGTTGAAGTGGAGGCTCTAGAATTCGCAGAAGTGCTATATAGCGAGTATTACAAGGATCAAAACGGTAAGGAAGCTTTCCCTATGGGATCAACTCACTTAGTACCTGCCAAATCAGTTGCAGGATACCAGTTGAAAGTAGGAGAAAGTCCAAGAAATGTAACCTTGACCGTAACTAATCCTACTCCAGTGATTTGGTTTGGATATACGGCAGCAGTAGAACAAACCGTGACCGTAAAGTACTTGGAGAAAGATTCAGGCAAACAACTGAAGGACCCTACCTTCCAAAAAGGCTTCTCCGGTTCTAAAGTTGAACTGAAGGCTTTGCCGGTTGAGGGCTATAGCGTAGTGGCACCTGATAAACTGGAATATACGTTTACGTCTGAACCAAACCAAGTACACACCTTCTACTACACCGCGAACGAACAAAACGTAACGGTGAAGTACCTGAAGAAAGGTACGACAGACGAAGTAGCTCCGAGTACGACGGTGAAAGGCCTAACCGGCGAAACGATCGAACTGACAGCGGCGAACGCTCCAGGCTACACGCCAGAGAAAGCCACGGACAGCTACACGATTAAAGCCGAAGGCAACGAGTACATCTTCTACTACACGGCTGAAGAGCAAAGCGTAAACGTGAAGTACCTGAAGAAAGGTACGACGGACGAGGTTGCTCCGAGCACGACAGTGAAAGGCCTGACTGGCGAAACGATCGAACTGACAG
>DJTQ01000152.1:0-625 GCA_002439285.1 Paenibacillaceae bacterium UBA6304 | reverse complement strand
AGCAAAGCGTAAACGTGAAGTATGTAGACCGCGCCACTGGTGAGCAAATTGCCGAAGCGACAAGCGTGGATGGGGTCACCGGTGAAACGGTAACACTCGAGGCGAAGGACGTAGCGGGCTACACCCCGGAAAAAGCGACCGACAGCTACACGTTGAAAGCGGAAGACAACGAGTATACCTTCTACTACAACGGTGAAAAGCGTACAGTGGAAGTTTACTATCTGCTCGAAGGAACGGATGTAGAACTCGTTAATCCGGATACGGTAGAAGGCGTAACGGGGCAAAAAGTAAACTTGGAACCAAAAGTGATACCGGGCTACACCCCGATAACTCAAGGTTACACTTATACTTTTGAAGTAGAAAACGTTCCGCAATACTTCTACTACACAGCCGACGAGCAAAGCGTGGAAGTGCGGTACTTGGAACAAGGCACGGATAAAGAACTTGCCGATCCTACAACATCCAATGGCGTAACCGGTGAAACGATCGAGCTGAAAGCGAAGGATATCTCGGGCTACACCCCGTTAGAACCTACCTACAGCTACACGTTGGACGTTGAAAATGCACCGCATGTCTTCTACTACAAGGCTAACGAGCCGGACAACAACAGAACCTTGACCGTAAG
>DJTQ01000079.1 GCA_002439285.1 Paenibacillaceae bacterium UBA6304 | reverse complement strand
GCGGAAGCTACTGTCTGTATGAGCGGTTCCTCCGGCCTTTCCCTATCGGAGCTCGCCGGCATCCCGTTCCTGCAGGAGGTGGTGGCCTGCACGAAGGCCGTAAAGCTCATGGCACCCGAGACGGATACCGCGATTGAGTTGGGCGGTGAGGATGCCAAAATCATTTATTTTCGCGGGGGCATCGAGCAAAGAATGAACAACGCTTGTGCCGGAGGCACGGGAGCCTTTATCGATCAGATGGCAGCTTTGCTGGAGACCGATCCGGCCGGTCTAAATGATCTGGCGAGCCGCCATGAGACGATCTACCCCATCGCCTCCCGTTGCGGCGTATTCGCCAAAACGGACATCCAGCCCCTGCTGAACGAAGGGGCGCGCCGGGAAGATATCGCCGCCTCCATCTTTCAGGCGATCGTCAATCAGACGATCAGCGGGCTGGCTTGCGGCCGTCCGATTCGCGGCAAGGTAGCCTTTCTCGGCGGTCCGCTGACATTTCTGCCCGTCCTGCGTGAACGGTTTGCCGTAACGCTGGGCCTGGCGGAAGAAGAGGTCCTCTTCCCCGAACGCAGTCAATACTTCGTAGCATTGGGCTCCTGCCTGCATAGCGCAGATGGCGAGCCGCTCCCGCTACGCGTCTGGATGGAACGACTCCAAGCCGTCAACTTCGCCGCCTCGGGCTCGCATGGCAGCGGCAAGGACCCGCTGCTTCCGCCCCTGTTCGCGAACCAGGCGGAGCTTGAGGCTTTCCGCCTTCGCCATGGTGCCGCCTCCGCAGCGCGCTCGTCACTTGCAGAGTACGCCGGTCCCTGCTTTCTCGGCATCGATGCCGGCTCCACAACGACGAAGCTGGTGCTGACCGGCAACAGGGATCAGATTCTGCACACGTTTTATGCGGGAAACAAGGGCAATCCACTCGCTTCTGTAAGGGAAGCCTTAAAAGAGATCTACGATATTCTGCCCGCCGGCTGCTTCATTGCCCATGCCTACGTTACCGGCTATGGCGAAGGGTTAGTCAAGACCGCGTTCCGGATCGACGGCGGCGAAGTCGAAACGGTTGCCCATTATAAAGCCGCCTCTTCTTTTCTGCCGGACGTAGACTTCATCCTTGATATCGGCGGACAGGACATGAAATGCATCAAAATCCGCGGCGGCGCCATCGATACTCTGATGCTGAATGAGGCCTGCTCGGCCGGCTGCGGCTCGTTTCTGGAGAGCTTCGCCGGTACGCTTGGCCTGAGCATTACCGAATTCGCCGACCAGGCCCTTCAAGCCCAAGCGCCGGTCGATCTCGGTTCCCGATGTACCGTATTCATGAATTCCAAGGTCAAGCAGGTGCAAAAAGAAGGAGCGACCCTTCCTGACCTTTCCGCCGGCCTGGCTTATTCCGTAGTCAAAAACGCGCTGCAAAAAGTCATCAAAATCCGCAATCCCGAAGAAATGGGGGAACGAATTATCGTCCAGGGGGGTACCTTCCTGAATGATGCGGTACTTCGAGCGTTCGAGCACCTTACCGGCCGGGAGGTAGTGCGGCCAGATATCGCAGGCATCATGGGTGCATATGGTTGTGCCTTAATCGCACGGGACACCTATTCAGGGACCGGGTCCAGCTCACTTTTGTTGCAGGAAGAATTGGACACCTTTTCCTATGAGGTTTCTCATGCCCGCTGCTATCTCTGCAGCAATACCTGCGCTATGACGGTTAGCCGGTTTCCCGACAAAAGCTTCCATGTAACCGGAAATCGCTGCGAACGCGGAGCTACCCAGAAAAAAGAGAATAACGGGTTGCCGAATCTGACGGCTTACAAATATGACCGAATGTTCAGGTACGTCTCTCTGGAGCCCGATCAGGCTAAACGGGGAACCGTCGGTATTCCGCGGGTACTGAATCTATTTGAAAACTATCCATTTTGGCATACTTTCTTTTCCAAGCTCGGCTACCGGGTGGTCCTGTCACCGAAATCAACGAAAAAACTGTATGAAAGCGGAATGGAGACCATTCCCTCGGAATCCGTCTGCTATCCGGCCAAACTGGCCCACGGCCATATCCAAAGCTTGATCCGAAGCCAAGTGGACTTTATTTTCTATCCTGCTGTCGTTTATGAGAAAAAAGAGGATGAATCTGCGGACAATCATTTTAATTGTCCGGTCGTGGCCAGCTACCCGGAAGTGATCCGGACGAATGTGGATGCGTTAAAAGACGGCGGAATACCGCTGGTAAGTCCCTTCCTTAATTTCGATTCGGAGCCGGTGCTGAGGAAGCGGCTGCAGGAGACATTTCCTGATATTCCGAAGGAAGAGCTGGCTTCCGCATTTGAAGCCGCTTGGGAAGAAGCCGAACGTGCCAAAGACGATATTCGGAACAAAGGCGAGGAAACGCTTCATTTTCTGCAAAGCACGGGGACTAAAGGGATTGTTCTATGCGGGCATCCGTATCACACCGACCCTGAAATCAATCACGGAATCGCCGACCTGGTGACGGGAATGGGTCTCGCCGTCCTTACAGAGGATTCCATTTCCCATCTGGGTGTAGTGCGGCACCCACTGCCGATCGTCAATCAATGGACCTATCACGGAAGAATGTACAGGGCCGCCTATGTCGTTACAGAGCGGGACGATCTCGAACTGGTCCAGCTCACTTCTTTCGGCTGCGGC
>DJTQ01000384.1 GCA_002439285.1 Paenibacillaceae bacterium UBA6304 | reverse complement strand
CCGAATACGATCGCAGCGGCGCGGGGCTTTAATCTCGATTTGAGCAACGTCATGCTGGCCGGCGTCATTCCGGCGATTTGCGGCCTGATCGTGACGGTCATTGTAGCTTCTCTCCTTAAAAATAAAGGCGTTATGGTAACCGATGAAGAAGCGGTCGACCATGAAATCGACACTTCGAAGTATCCTACACTCGGCAAAGCCATCGTAGCTCCGCTCGTAGCGGTCGTGCTGCTGATGATCAACCCGATCGGCTCAATTGCCGGCATCGAGGCCCTGGCCCAGTTCAAGGTCGATGCGATGTATATCCTGCCGATAGCAGGCATAATCGGATTGCTGGCGATGGGGAAAGGCAAAAAAACGCTGGAGTACACAGCTTCCGGTTTGAATAAAATGACGGCGACCGTTCTGATCCTGATCGGTGCGGGCGGGATCGCCGGATTAATCTCCGCTTCCGATTTGTCAACGCAAGTAGTTAGTTTGATCGAAGCGTCCGGCATTTCCGGAACGTTCCTGGCACCGATTGCCGGTATTCTGATGGCGGCGGCGACGGCATCTACCTCGACAGGTGTTATCTTGGCAACAGGTTCGTTCGGTCAGGCGATTCTCGATATGGGCACGGCTCCGCTGGCAGCAGCGGTTATGGTTCACACCGGGGCCACGGTCATCGACTCCCTGCCGCAAGGCAACTACTTCCACGTCACTGCTGGCGCCATGAAAATGAGCATCAAACAGCGGATGGGCCTCATTCCTTACGAGGCGATCGTGGGCGGAACGATGGCGATTGTTGCGACTTTAATCTACGGATTTTTCCTCTAAAAATAAACATGGGATGAGGGTGGAGAACATGAGAGAGACGACATTTGTATTGGCGCCGGATTCCTTCAAAGAAAGCATGACGGCTAAGGAAGTATGCATCGCGATGGAAAAAGGACTTCGCAAAGTATATCCTGAAGCGAACTATATTCATGTTCCGATGGCAGACGGTGGGGAAGGAACGGTGCAATCGCTGGTCGATGCGTCCGGCGGGGAGCTGTTCGAAAAAGAAGTCACGGGCCCCTTGGGTCAGCCGGTAATAGCGAAGTATGGCATGCTGGGTGACGGGATGACTGCGGCAATCGAAATGGCTTCGGCCAGCGGGATTCATTACGTGACCAAGGAAACGAAGAACCCGCTTGTTACCACGACGTATGGCACGGGGGAATTGATCCGTGAGTGTCTGGACCGCGGCGTGAAAAAGATCCTGATCGGCATCGGCGGCAGCGCTACGAACGACGGCGGTGCGGGGATGGCCGAAGCGCTGGGCGCCAAGTTCCTCGATGCGGAGGGCAGCGAGCTGCCACGCGGCGGGGGCAGCCTGGATCGGCTGGCGCGGATCGACGTCGCCTTGCTGGATCCCCGCTTGCAGCAGGTGGAGCTGATCGTCGCTTGCGATGTAACCAACCCGCTCTGCGGCGAGACCGGCGCCTCCCGCGTGTTCGGCCCGCAAAAAGGCGCCACGCCGGACATGGTGGCGCACCTGGACGCGGCGCTCGGCCGCTATGCGGACATCGTGAAGGAGCAGCTCGGCAAGGATGTTCGCGATGTCCCCGGTGCGGGAGCCGCCGGCGGTTTGGGCGCAGGCCTGCTGATTTTCACGCAGGCCAAGCTGCAAAAGGGTATTGAGATCGTGATCGAATATACCGGACTAAAGGATAAGATCGCAGACGCCGATCTGGTGTTCACCGGCGAGGGCGGGATCGACTTCCAGACGAAGTTCGGCAAGACCCCTTACGGCGTGGCCAAAGTGGCTAAAGAGGCGGGCAAGCGGGTCATCGCCGTAGCCGGATACATCGGCGAGGGAATCGATACCCTGTATGCGGAAGGCATCGACGCCGTATTCGGCATC
Organism: Paenibacillaceae bacterium UBA6304; assembly: GCA_002439285.1. Classification (GTDB taxonomy): domain Bacteria; phylum Bacillota; class Bacilli; order Paenibacillales; family Paenibacillaceae; genus Fontibacillus. Next base: position 5,359 of record DJTQ01000384.1, on the reverse strand, counting down.
GTGCCCGGTGCGTCCGAGCTCGACAAGCTGCTGGCCGAAGGACCGCAGAATGTGGAGCGTACTTGCGAGAATATCGCCAGAGTGTTGAAGTTTAACGGTTAAGGCGTAGGGTGGCGCGGAATTTGCACGCGAATAGACTACTACAGAGCAAGTGGCAGGCGGTATCGAGAGGGTCTCTCGGTGCCGCCTGCTTTATTTATACAGTGCAAGCAGTCCGTACGTCAGCTCGAAGAGCTGGAGCAGGTTGTGCGGATCCCTTCCGGTTAGCGTCTGGATCCGTTTTAGCCGGTACTGCAGCGTATTGCGGTGAATGTTCAACTCAGCCGACGTAAGCGAGATGCTTCCATTGTTGTTGATGAAGCTGCGGAGCGTTTCCATCAAGTCCACGGTATCCTCCAGCTTGCCGGCCGCGTTCTGGTCCGGCGTCAGATCGGCTTGACTCAATTGAACCAGGAATGCCACCTCTTCGTAATAGATGATCCGGAAAGGGGGACTCAAGGCGAGCAGAATATTCATCGCGGATTTGGCCTGACGGTAGCTGTCCGCGATTTGGCTCTCCAGTCTGCCGACGGAAAGGAGTAGCCCGGGCTGAATCTTGGCCAGTTGCGTCACCAGCTTGTCGGGTTCGGACTGATTTTGCACGAGGACCAGTAGGGAGTTTTTTTCCATGAGAAAAGTGGGGTGTGCAAAAAGCAGCTTCGCCAGTTCCTCGTTCAACTCCGCCCGCTTCAGCATCAGCACCACGGTCTTTAACATCAAGTCGAGCTTATATGTCGCGGCTTCCTTTCTTAGCTTTTGAGAGTAGGCGCCTTCATGGGCGAGCAGCATTTCCACGAATGCCTTCTTGCGGTTGGCCTCCCGGGCCTGATGCTCCAGGGCGGTCTTTTGCTCGATCAGCAGCGCCACAGTCGTTCTCACGATATTGCAAAAAGGCCGGACCTCGTCCGGATTCCCGGAAATGCCGATTACGCCAACGCGCTCCTCGCCGATGACGATCGGTTCATTGGTGCCTTTTTTCTCAAAACGGCCGTCCTCCCAAACCTCCACCATTTTGCCCGTTGCCAGCGCTTTTACCGCGCCTTGGTGCACCGTGCCTACTCTTTCTTTTTTGCCGCTGCCGACGATGATGCCTTTGTCATTCATGATATTGATGTTGTAGGGGATGTCCCGCATCATCTTATCGACTATTTCCTGCGCCTGTTTCTCGGAAAGCTGGAACAATGGAGGGCCTCCTTCTGATCTGGGATAGTTGGTTGAATATGTTCACTGGTACATTAAGGGTAAGCAACCAATTGATTTGTGCATATGAACAAAATTATAGACGATGAGCGGGAGGTGTTGAAGGGGCAATGTTTAACAGAATAAGTTGGAAGGTGCCCGGCGATAAATGTTTGAATGACAGGAAATATGTGGTTGTTTGGCAAAAAAGTTATTATCTATTTTTAAAGAAGGAGCACGAGTATGGATAGCAAGGAGATCATCGGGAGATTTAAGTTGTTTCGATTTATTTCATGGGTCTTGCTAATTTTCCTTCCCTTTATGATTATTGTTTCTCTTCCTCATAGGGATTGGCTTGAGGTATTAGTATATGCATTAGTAATTATCGGTATCGCATTGCTTCTTCCGAGAATACAGCGGATCATTGACGGGAAAACAACGCCTTACAGGCCGGGAAAAGGTTTTTGGTATCAACGGTTACCTGCCAAAGACAAAAGGATATATCTTACATTTACGCTATGGGCTCTTCTTATTCTACTACTGGTTCTTTATTTCACGGATACTCTCAATCGTAGTGCATCGGCAGCGTGTGTTGGGGGCATCATTGCATCCGTGGTATTAAAGCGCAGAATCAAATTTCACACCGAGATCGACGCTGCAACCCTGCAAAAATTAGAGTACTTGATTATTATTGTAATGGCTTCCTCGGAGATTGGAGACCGATACGAAATTCAATTGAAGGACATAATGGGGTTCGATCTGCTTAACGCAGGAAAGTACGGTGTTAGTTCTATGTTTAGGTTTAGTCTAGTTGATGGCATGACGCTCGGAGTGATGCTGGAGGGCAAGAGCAAACAGGGTTCGCCTGAGCAATTCATTCATTCGATGTTAAAGGCTTTGGACAAACTGTATTTGGAGCCGGGAACAAACTAACCCACGACCACTACGTTCTTTTGTACATATAGCCCTTGGCCCTAATGTGTTTGGAAGGGAGCGTTTCCGTTCCGATTCGAGGATAGGGTCGGTTACTGGTTTGTTGTTGAACTTTAACGGACACAGCGGCCGTTATTTAGGTGATTTGAGCTCCTTTTGATTTCTAACGGACACACGTGCGCTTATTAGGGTGTTTTGTGCTAGAGGAGAGCCATTTTATCCCGAATAACGTCCGCTGTGTCCGTTAGTTTTCAAAAACGGTGAATTTGGTGGATTTAACGGCTCTGGTGTCCGTTAGGAGTGGGCCAGGACTCGCGTTCCTCCCACATAGGGAAGAAAACAAAATCCCATACTTGAAAAAGCCGGATTGAAAGGCCAAAATAAAGTAACTGGTACGATTACAGCCTAGATGATATGACGAGTCGGGAGGATCAGCCCATGGAAATAGGATTAAGCACATTTGTCGAGACTACACCGGATGTTGAAACCGGCGAAGTTATTAGCCACGCGCAGCGTCTGCGTGAAGTCGTGGAGGAGATTGTCCTGGCGGACAAGGTCGGACTGGACGTGTTTGGGGTAGGTGAGCACCACCGGAAGGATTATGCGGCTTCATCGCCCACGCTCGTATTGGCAGCGGCAGCGATGCAGACCAAGTGGATCCGCTTGACGAGCGCGGTGACCGTGTTGTCATCCGACGATCCGGTACGCGTGTTCCAGGATTTTGCGACCCTGGACGGACTTTCGAATGGCCGGGCTGAGATTATGGCGGGGCGGGGATCATTTATTGAGTCCTTTCCGTTGTTCGGCTACGATTTGAACGATTATGAGGAGTTGTTTGAGGAGAAGCTGGACCTGCTGCTGAGATTACGCGAATCGGAAAAAGTCACCTGGAGCGGCAATCATCGGCCGGCCATCCATGACCTTGGGGTTTATCCGCGTCCGGTTCAGCAGCCGTTGCCGGTGTGGATCGGTAGTGGCGGCAACACGGAATCCGTGATCCGGGCAGGGCTGCTCGGCTTGCCGCTGGTGCTCGCGATTATCGGCGGACGGCCGACGCAGTTTGCCCCGCTGGTGCAGTTGTACAAGAAGGCGGCCGCTCAAGCCGGGCATGATGTTTCCAAGCTGCCGGTTGCTTCGCACTCGCACGGCTTTGTCGGCGAGGATACGGTGGCGGCTGCGGATAAGTTCTTCCCGTCGACTCAGGCCGCGATGAACGTGATCGGCCGGGAGCGGGGTTGGGGCCATTACGGCCGCGCTTCCTTCGATGCCGCGCGAAGTCTGGAGGGTGCCTTATACGTAGGCGATCCGGAAACGGTCGCGGAGAAGATCATCTATCTGCGCAAAAATGTCGGCATCACCCGGTTTATGCTTCACTGCCCGCTCGGCACGATGCCGCATGAGGACGTCATGCGTTCGATCGAACAGCTGGGTACCGAAGTGGCGCCCCGGGTAAGGGAAGAAGTTGCCCGCTGGGAAGCGGCCGGCGAGCCGAAGGAATAGTTTAGGCACTTTTGAGCTATTTAGATACAAAGAAAAGAAGAACCTGGCTCCCTCAGAGGAGGTGGCCAGGTTCTTTGCGTTTCCGGTATGAACATATTGGTGTTTATCTGGCATGCATCTTGGTTAAAAATCAAAATTGTCCGGGTCCGGGCCGACCCGGCGATCTTCGTTCAACCCGTCGATTTGGCTCATATCATCTTCCGTCAGCTCAAAGTCAAAGAGGGCTGCGTTCTCGATGATTCGCTGCTCTTTCGTAGACTTTGGAATTGTGATAACGCCATGCTGCACATCCCATCGCAGAATGACTTGAGCCACGGACTTATCGTATTTTCCGGCAATGTCCTTCAATACGGGGTTATCCAGGAGCTCGCCCTGCATGAGCGGGGACCACGCCTCCATTTGAATGCCCTGTTCCTGGCAAAAAGCGATCAATTCCTTTTGCGTAAGGCGGGGGTGGAATTCTACCTGATTGATCATCGGCTTGATTTCAGCGTCCTTCATAAGGTCCTCAAGATGATGAATTTGGAAATTACTTACCCCGATAGCTTTGACCCGCCCGTTCCGGTACAAGGTTTCCAGGGCGCGCCACGCCTCTTTATATTTGCCTTTAACAGGCCAATGGATAAGATATAGGTCTAGGTAGTCCAAGCCTAGCTTGTTCAAACTTGTTTCATAAGCAGCCAAGGTGGACTCATAGCCCAGATCGGAGTTCCATACTTTCGAGGTAACGAACAGATCTTCTCTTGAAACCGTGGACTCTGTAAGCAGCTCAGCAATAGCTTCGCCTACGCTGCTTTCATTTTGATAGACTGCCGCTGTATCGATACTACGGTAACCATGCTTCACTGCGGCTTTTATCGCTTGGACCAATTCGGGGCCTTCTTCGACTTTGAAAACGCCCAAACCTAATCCGGGCATCTTGATTCCGTTGTGCAGCGTAAACGTATCTTGCAAATGCTTTATCATTTTTACTCCCACTCCTAATCATATATTTATTATCGGGTTTCACAAAAGTCAGTTCCTTTATCGTTACCCTTTTTGCGGGACGCTACCCTAAGCCCTGAGAACATAATTGCGATCGTGCTGGCTCTCCGATTCTCGGGGATGAGGCAGGCGGAAATTGTTGATCCGGTGGACGTGGACATAAATAAGCCACAATGCTATTATCAAACATCAGGATAACTATGAACAGTACGCACTTTAAAGTAATATAGGTACTAAAAAGTACCTATTGGACAATGTATATCAATGGGGGAGGCAAGAATGTGGCTACGGCAAATAAGAACAAGAAGTACAACATATCGGTAGAAGCTACTTTGGAAGTGATCGGTGGGAAATGGAAGTGCGTCATTCTCTGTCATTTAACACACGGCAAAAAAAGAACGAGCGAATTGAGACGTCTCATGCCCGCTATTACCCAGAAGATGCTGACCCAGCAGTTAAGGGAGTTGGAGAAGGACGGCATCGTTAACCGGATCAGTTACAATGAGGTTCCGCCAAGAGTCGAGTACGAACTTAGCGAATACGGCATGAGCCTGAGGGGGATTCTCGACTCCCTGTGCGCTTGGGGCGAGCGGCACATAATTAAGGAGTATGGAGACAAGTCCGCGGTGTTGGAGGAGAGTATACTAAATCAGTGAGCCGACTGAAATGGACTTGTTGGTTACTTTAAACGGACTAGCGTTACTTTAAACGGACTAGCGTTACT
>DJTQ01000039.1 GCA_002439285.1 Paenibacillaceae bacterium UBA6304 | reverse complement strand
CGTACTTGCCCCACATCCATTTCAATAGCCTCTTATATAGTCCTATTATTTCGAAGCCAATGATCATGGCAAAGGAGACATTATGAAAAAAATAGTTTACTTCACGCTCATCGGGTGCCTGACTATCTTCGCCGGTCTTTTCTCTTACGCTCCTCCAACTTCCGCTGCGGCTCCCACTTACACTCTCTACATAGACGGCAAGGTTTCATCGGCAAAATTGCCAACCGTCGTGGAAAAGGGCACCACGCTCATTCCGATGAAGGCGGTTCTAACCGAACTAAATTATACCACGACCGTCGATAGCAAAAGTAAGTCGATCACGGCAAAAAATTCGGCCGGATCGTACATTACCGTGAAAGCAGGCAGCAAAAAGGCCAAGATCAACGGATCCGAAGTCCTTCTTTCCGCCCCGGCCAAAGCGATGAACGGAACGACCTACATCCCTTTATCGGCCGTCAAGACATTAACCGGAAAAGCCATCGGTGCAGATGCCTCTATCGGTATCGCCTGGATCGGGGAAAAACCGGCGGAAACCGCCCCTGTTCCGGTATGGGGAGTAAGTCCGGACCAAATGAAGTCTGTTTCCGGTAATAAGCTGCTTCTCGATGAAGGGGGAGCAGGCGATATTTATCTCCTTTTGTATCAGGAATCGTTCGGAGAGCCTGAAGAATTATATATCTTCTACAAAAATAAACTGGCCAAAGTAGCATTCGCCCCAGATATTTTAGGTTATGATGAGTCCGCGTTAATGGGTACTTACCAAGGCATGTTTGATGGCCTGGTTGAAGTTTACGGTCAGCCGGAAAGTGATATCATTGCTGCATATAAGGACACACTTGAGGAAATCCCCCTTGCAGATGGAGGTTATTTAACAAGCAAGTGGAACGTGGGAGGCACCCAAATCATTCTTTTACTAAAAGGAACGGACACCGGATACGCCCTCAGCATGCAGTACGTGGATACGTCCGTAGAAGCGCAAGTTGAAGCTGCTATGGATGCGATTGAATAGACTAGTCCGCAGGTAAAATAAAGAAGGAGCAGGCGTTCCCGCCGGCTCCTTCTTTATTTCCTACTGCATCTCGTTCTCGATCCGCTGCATGAATTCCTCGGCAGCGCTATAACCAAGCTGCTTCAGATACCAATTGTTAGCCGCCGCTTCGATTAAGCCCGCTACGTCACGGCCCGGTTGAAGCTGGACCTCGATATGCGGGATCTGAACGCCGAGGTACTCGGTAAACTGGGGGATGACCTCCAGCTCATTATTCAGGGAGTCCTCCTGCCATGGGGCCAGTTCGATGTCGAGCACGATTCGCGTCTCGTCCTGAAACGCCCGGCGCCCGTATTGGCGCACGACATTGATCAGGCCGATGCTGCGCAGGGCGAGGAACTCGCGCGTGGTTTCGTTGTGCGTGCCGAGTAGCGTCGCCGGACCCAGCTTCTTGAGCACGACGATATCATCCGCCACGAACCTGTGGCCTCTGCGGATGAGCGTATGGGCCGTCTCGCTTTTACCGATCCCGGATTTGCCTCTAAGCAGAATGCCGATACCCGATACGTTTACGCATACCCCATGAATCGATATTTCCGGGGCCATGGCCTTCACCAGGTATCTGTCCAGCTTGGCGATAAACTCCGTCGTCGTCTCCGGTGTCCGTAACAGAGGAATCCCCTCCTGATCGCAGAATAGCTTCAGATAGGGAATCTCCTGCTGTCCCGACGTCACAATAAAGCAGGGTGGATGATACTTGACGATATTCCCGATATGCAGCTTGCGTTCCTCCACACTGAGCGTCAATAAATAGTTAATTTCCTTACGGCCGAGCACCTGCACCCGCTCCATAGGGAAAAAGTCAAAATACCCCACAAACTCCAGTCCTGGCCGATGCGTCCGCGGACGGGTAATCACGCGATCCATGCGGCTGGCTCCCGCAAGCACTTCCAATTTGAATGTATCCGTAAGGCTTTGAACGGTGATCGATTTCATATCGTTGTTCTCCTCCTGCGGCTAGAACGTATCGAAATACGTCTGGTTATCAATTAATTGCCGATTCGGATATATTCTACGATGTGACGCAGATTTCTGCAATGAAAGGGAGGAGCGCTGCCCCTCCCAGGTTAAAGCTGCTTACTTGGAATCCAAACTAACCGTAAATACGTCTCCCCCTTGACCGCCGAAGACGATCAAGCCGTTCTCCGGCAGAACTGCCGTATTCGTGCCCGTGGCAACCGAAAGATTCACCGGAGCGCCGCCCGCATCATAGACGGCGAAGCCGCCATGCTCAGGAAGAGAAACCGTCATGGTCCGGCCTGCGGCTCCCTCGCCCACTTTGAACCAGCGGGCATGGCCCGATGCGGGAATCGTGACGGCAGAAGCAGCGCCCTCATAAATTGGCTTCACAAACGCTTCGCTGATATAGGTCCAGCCCTCAGCCTGCAAATATTCGATGCCATCCTTTATGGAGAAGGTCAGATCGAAGACGTCGCGGCCGTTCATGACCGGAATTTCTGCGCTGTTCACCGCATGGTCTCCGTCCGTGATTTTCGTTCCGTTGGCGTAGCCGGTCTTCCCGTCTACCTCAATCGTTTTTGATAGAATCTGAGGTGAGAAATAGAACAGCGAATTGATCTTTTCGTCTACTACGTAATAAGTCTTGCCGTTTCGCTCTGTCCAAACTTGTGCCACGGAATCAGTCAGCGGGTTATGATCCAGCTTCTGGTCTTCGTAATAAGCGATCGGCGACTGGCCTAAGCCGGGCAGCTCCAGAACACTCTTGACGCGAATGTACTTATGTCCGTTGGTCTGGTCATCAAAACTAATGACGGTGCGCCCATCCTTGCCGGTGAATTCGCGATCACCGGTATATACGTAGGTTTGCTCCGGAATCAAACCGTCCATCATTCCTGGCAGATCCACTTCCCCGTTATTGATCGTAACCTGCCGCGTAGATCCTACTGTTCCATACAAGCCGGAGTAGGCGTTCAGGCTATCCGGCATTTCTTTTTTGGCGGGGGCTGCAAAGGTTCGATCCGGGTGAATTTCTGCGATATCCCCTGTCTCTTTCAAGTACGCCAGTGCAATATTAGTCGCCGCTGCCGTATTAAAGATGGACGAACCGCCCGAGGACAGCACCGCAATGGAAATATCCTGTTCCGGCAGAGCGATCAGCGCCGAATGATACAGGATGGTGTCCCCTCCTTTGGTCACCGCTTTAATGCCGTAGTCATCGAATGGGGCCAGATCAACCGCATCCCAACCAAGCCCGTAGCCGAAAATATTAGACTCGTCCTTGACCCAGACGCCGCTGCGGTACTCCGGTTGCTGCATGGCCGACGCTGACGCTTCGGTTAACAGATCGGGCCGTTCTCCCGTCAACACTTCCGAGAACTGGGTCAGTTCCTCCGCGGTGGAATAGATGCCGCCGGTTCCGATCACATTTGCATTCTCTACGGGCAACTCTCCCGGAATGCCCGGAAAACGAACCGGGTATAACCGGCCCCGATCGAAATCGTCGAGCGGAGTATTCGTGGAGGTCAAATTCAGCGGCTCGCTGATTTCCTCCGCCAGAAACTCGCTGTAGCTCTTCCCGCTCACCCGTTCCACCAGAAGCTCCAACAACTGAAACCCGTCATTGGCGTAAACGGAATACTCGCCCGGATCGGACTTCAGCTTTTCGGATCGCAGGTTCTCAAGCAGTTGATCATGATTCTCCGTATCGTTATCCTCAAACAGCATACTGTTCTTATAGTGGGTACCGTACAGTCCCGCCGAATGGTTCATCAGCATGCGAGGCGTGATCTGCTTATATCTTTCGTCATCCATCTTGAACTCGGGGATATAATCGGTTAACGGCCGATCGATGTTCACCTTGCCGGCATCGGCCAGCATCATCGTCGCAGCGGTCACGTACATTTTGCTGACCGAGCCGATTCCGAACATGGCCTCTTTCGTAACAGGTGTCTTGCTGCCCGCCTCATTTACTCCAAGACCGCCCGACAGCACAACCTTTCCTTCGTCCCGGATGGCATACTGTACTCCGGTGGCTCCATATCCTTCGATGAGCGTCTTCGCCATCTCGCTCGCTTTCTCCCCGGCTAAATTGCCTGATGTCGCTGTCGCTGTCGCTGCACCGCTATCGGCTTTTGCAGCTCCCTCCATTACCGGCATCGCAATGATCAAGGTCGTCATTACGGCCGCACCCATCCGTCTCCACTTATTCATCGTGGTCCCTCCCTCTTTCTGTCTCGGATTTTGTTCTGACTTCATCATACAAGGAGAGTAATGAGAAAATTCCAAAATGCCCCGAAACGACAAAAAGAATCCCCGAAACGCATTACGCCCGGGAATTCTGGGTGCTGAACGGCAGCACGACCATATTGTCGAAGGTTTGAGCTTCCGTTTCGATCGTCATATGTCCGCCGTATTTTTCGCAGATACGATGAATATTGGTAAGT
>DJTQ01000038.1 GCA_002439285.1 Paenibacillaceae bacterium UBA6304 | reverse complement strand
GCGGGCGCTGCTCGCGCAGCAACTGTGCCGCCGGCCCGTCCGCCGCCACGCGGCCGGCGGCCAGCACGACCAGCCGCGGCGCGGCCAGGGCGAGCTCGTCGAGCCGCCCTGTCACCGTCACCAGCGTCCGGCCGCACTGGTGAAGCTGGCGCAGCAGCGCCAGCAGACGCCGCCGGGCTGCGGCGTCGAGGCTAGCCGCCGCCTCGTCGAGCACGAGGATCGGCGGCTCCAGCGCCAGCACGGACGCGATCGCCGTCCGTTGACGCCCTCCGCCGGACAGCTCGTTCACGCTGTCCCAGCGGCGCTCTAACAAGCCCGCGTCTTCCAATGACGCGGTTACCCTCCGCCCGATCACTTCGGGCGGCAGGCAAAGATTCTCCGGGCCGAAGGCGACTTCGTCTTCCACACGGCCTTGTACAAGCTGTGCGTCGGGGTCCTGAAACACAATCCCGATCAATCCGGCGATTTCGGCAATTCCCGCGACAGCAGGATCGAGACCTCTTAGCGATATCTCGCCTTCGCGAACCCCTCCACCCGCTCGCGGCAAATACCCGCTAAGCAGTCCGGCCAAGGTCGACTTGCCGCATCCGCTTGGCCCGGTAACCGTCACCCACTCTCCCGCATGAACGGTAAGCGATACTCCGTCAATGACCGGAGAGGATCCAGGTTCGTAAGCATAAGTTACATTCTGCATTTCAATAGCCGGGGTTCCAGCATTATCGGGAACAGGTTCGGACACAACTGTCCGAGAAGCGGTCCAATAATCCGTCATTAACCCTCAGCCCCCGGTTTTACCGCGAACCGGCGTAAGAGGCCGCTGCGTGCCAGCGTGTCGCCAAGCAGCTTGGACAACAAACCGCATAGCACAATCCCGCTAACAATGCGGACGACCAACGCCCACAACAGGATGTCGGTACCCCATTTCATATAGCCGAACATCCGAGCGGCAAAGAAAAACCAAATCGGCACCAAGGCCCCGCCGGCAAAAAGCATCACAGCAAGGTTCCAATTTCTGTAACGAAAGAAGGCGAAGACCGCTTCGGCAACAACCATATAGCAGGCTGCAGCCACAAAAGCCGACGTGATCCCGTAAGCTGAACCCATAAAGGCCTGCACCACCGCTCCTATTCCATAGGTAATCACCGCTGTCCCCGGTTTACGGATAATATAACAGGCAAGCAATCCATAGATCATGTACAAGCCGGTTACCGTAGAAGTAGCAATCGGTCCACCCAAACTATTCAGTGCCTGATTTAACTGCGAGAGATATACCGTCATTACGGCGTTGGCGGCAGCCAGCATCGCCATCAGCACAATATCCAGGGTGGTAAATGCCTTAAACGGGAAGATTCCTTTTCTCGCTTGATTGTTCATCACCATTCGTCATCCTCTCACTCCAATTGTTAACCATGTTCTAAAATATAGGTTTACAATAAGAATTCGTCAAGGCCCTTTTTTTGAAGGACCTTCATAATGACCTTAATCCGATTACGGCTGCAATGCTCAGAATGATAAGCGCGTATCCCCCGGCCGATACCCTGACTTCCCGTAGAAAAGTCCGCTTGGGATAGGCCCCGAAGCCTTTCCCTTCCATCGAACCGGCGGTTTGCTCCACTCGGCGGATCGCTCCCGCGAATACGGCAACCAGATTTCCGCGCCAGAGCTCGAGCCGTTCCCTAAGCCCCCGGGGTTTGCGGCCGAATCGGATTCTGCGGGCTTCCGCGGCATTTCTCCCTTCGGCTTCCAATAGCGGTAAAAAAGTCAGCGCCATTGAGACACCGAATACGATCCTGTACGGCAGCTTCAAACGGGTTGTCATCACCACCACGAAGTCCTGCGGATCTGTCGTTTCGATGTAAATCAGGGATGACAAAAACATGCAAAACATGCGGAGCGTAACGGCGGCTGCATACAATAGCGCATCCTGCGACATCCGTAGCCCCCCCCATTCCACATACGCTTCACCTGCTGGCGAAGTTAACGCCGTAAGCAGAAACAACGGTAGCCCGAATGCCGTAATATACCCCATCCTTGCGGCCCATTTGTTCCAGGACATTCCGCCTCCGAATATGGCGGTTGCTGTAAGCAGAAGAAGCATAACGCAATGCGGCAACGGGTTGTCCCAACGTATCGCCAAGATCGCTATGCCGAATACAGCTATCAGCTTGCTGAGCGGGTCGAGCGTCCGAAGGAGATATCGGTTTCTTTTCATCCGATGCCCCCGTCTCCCGTCCCTGCCCGGCCATATTCCCTCTTCAACAGAGAATACATCAGCAGATCAACGAAACCCGCCTCCGTCTTCTGATAATCACGCAGCAAGCCCTCCTCTTGAAACCCGAAAGCCTGAAGCAGCGCCTTGGACGCTCTATTCCTCGGATCGACCAATGCCTCAATCCGGTTAAGTCCCATCGTTTCATAACCGTAAGGAAGCACCATTCGCAAGGTCTCCGACATATATCCGTGCCCCCAAAATTCACGTCCAAGATCGTATCCGATCTCTCCGCGGTATGCTCCGGCAAGTTCCCACATATTGAATCCGCAACTGCCGATCAGTTTGCCGCTTTCCTTCAGTTCGATGCCCCAGCGCAAAGCATCCTCACTCTCCGCGAGGCCATTAAGCAAGTTGATCATCCCACAAGCATCCTCGATGGAAGCAAAAGGAGGCATATTCATGTAACGGACCACTTCGGCATCACTCCAGTACCGGAACAGCTCCTTCGAATCCTCTATCTCCATCTGCCGCAGCCGCAGCCGTTCACTTTCCAAAGAAGGAATTTCACCACCGCATTTATACATCGCTCTCCCCCTGACGTCCGTTCTTTCTTTATCCATACCCATTCACTTATATAATCACATAAGCCGACAAATCGTCAAAGACTGAAACTTCATGAAAATTACGCATCCGCGATTTTAGCGACCGCCTTTCGGTGATACTATTTACATAGATAGAAATTCAGGATGGATTGGACTGGAAAAGGAGGAGCCCACTTATGATGTACCCTATGATTCTTATCGCCATCGCGGTGACGTTACCCCTTGTCGTAAGCGGGATAACGAGGTTTGCCTTTCGCCAGATCACCCAGATGAAACTGCAAACATTCGAGAACATCTTCGGATATTTGGAATCGACCGGAGTTTATTCCCGGGAGAGGTACAACACCCTGAACAAAAGGGATGTGCAGGTGATTTCCAAAGACGGGCTGACGCTAAGCGGTTATACCTTGGAACCTCATCCCGGGGGAAAACGCTGGATGATCCTCGTCCACGGCTATACCGTATCTTCGCATGTCTCTACCCAATATATCGATATGTTTGAACGCGAAGGCTTCAATATGCTGTTAATCGACCAGCGTAGACACGGAAACAGCCAAGGCTTATATACAACCTATGGCTACCTTGAGAAGTTTGATGTCGAAACTTGGATTCATTGGCTTTTGAAAAAATACGGAGAGGAATGCATGATTGGGTTACACGGGCAATCGCTGGGTGGGGGAACCGTGCTGGAGTATCTCGCCATCGCGGATCCGCACGTCAAATTCGTTATTGCCGACTGTCCGTATTCTGATCTCAGCCGGTTGATTTACCATCAGGTGAGGGTACTCAACAAAATCCCTGCCTTCCCGCTACTCAGGCTCGTCAACAGGCGGATGCAGCGCATAGCGGGATTCAGCATGGAACAAGTCAGTCCGCTCAAAGCCGTGGAACACAGTACAGTGCCCGTCCTGTTCGTGCACGGAACAGACGACAACTATGTTCCAACCTATATGAGCAAGGAGTTATATGAGCGGAAGCCGGAGCCGAAGCAGCTGCTATTGGTGGAAGGAGCGGTTCATGCCAACGCTTACGGCGTGAATCCGCAACGTTATGCCGAGGAGGTTCATACTCTAATACAGAAGACATTGGAACATGAAGAGGCTAACGCGGATTCTCAACTCTACAATCCGTCTCAAGCGGTGACGGTGACGGCCACATAGGAGAGGGAAGCTCATCTGCCGAGCATTTGGTTCTGCGCCATTACTATATATTGATCCAGTCTCTGGCTCAATTCCACTACCGTAACACTGTTAAAATCTTCCCGTTCGGCCGCGTTCATCAATTCGGACCGCAAATGTTCAATCTTGTCCATCAATTCGCCGCAGACCTTGGGGCGTCCCGGGGTTCGATTGAAGTTATTGAAGGAGGAGTAGGCCATTTATTTTCACCTTCTTTTTCTTCTTAGAGCCCATTCTAATGTATGATGCCAAAAAACATATTTTGCAAATTTTAAAAAAATTAGCACTCTTTGTCGGTGTGTGTAAATTCTTCACCATTTAGAGCGCGAAAAAGGAGGTTGCCTCTCAGGTCTTGGACCTTAGGAGACAGCCTCCTTGCCGTTATTCCGCTTAAGCCGGATTTGCTCCTGCCCGGTCTGCCTGCTGGGGTTGATTCACTGTCTCGCACAGTTTCATCAGCACCGTCCGAATTTCCTTCAGCTCTTCCTTCCCTGAGCCGGTCATCGAGTATCCATCACCATGAGAGGTGAGAAAATTGTCTTCCGCCAAACGTTCGAGCTCCTGCTTCACTTCACGCTCTCCCACTTTATACCCTTGTTCCTCCAATAGAAGCAGCGTGTCGCTAACGGTAAGATCCTCAAATGTAGCCTGATGGAGCATATGAATTCGAATAAACAGATTTTGCACGTCAGCGCGCATGATGTATTCCCCTTTCCGGCGTTAAATCGTTTCAATTTTAAATTACCCCGCGGAAAGTAGGCGGAAACAGCACTTATTCAGTATAATAAGTTGTACAGATAAAGGAGGAATTCCAGCTATGTTTCATGCCGGTGAACTTATAGGCTCCCGAGAGGAGCAGCAGAACGAGGTTTTGTCCCAGCTTCAGGCGCTAATTGAAGGAGAGCGGAGCACAGCCGCCAATCTGGCCAATGCTTCCGCACTCCTCCGTTTCTTTTTGAAAGATATTAACTGGGTGGGCTTTTATTTATTTGACGGACGCGAACTGGTACTGGGTCCGTTTCAAGGGTTACCGGCCTGCATCCGTATTCCCATGGGCAAAGGTGTCTGCGGAACAAGCGCCGAGCGCCGGGAAACACTTCGCATCGAAGATGTCTATGCCTTTCCGGGGCACATTGCTTGCGATGCGGCATCGAACAGCGAAATTGTCGTCCCGCTTGTTAAGGAAGGGCAACTTCTCGGCGTACTCGATATCGACAGTCCGCTGAAAGGGCGCTTCGATGAATTGGACCAGTCTTTCCTGGAACGCTTTGCGGGACTTCTTACAGATAAGTTGGAGACTCCGCTTGCCCTGTTCTAAGCCGCAATATGATCGTGTCACAACGCGATAATGAATGGCCTTGCTTGGAAGAATTCCTCTCCAAGAAGGCCATTTTTTATTTTGCTACATCTTTAAGGACCTCTCGTTCCCCCGTTTAAAGTTGCCTGTCGCTTTGGCTAAGAGCATTTGTAACTCCTTCTCATCTTCCGCCGCGTTTGCTTTTTCCAAGAAGCGTTCCGCCTCTTTCCCTTTCAAGGTTTTAACCACCTTACCGAAGTACTGCAAAAACACGGTTCCGTTTTTGGCAGTCCGGTATAGGAAGGGTTGCTCTTCGAGCTTGTTTCTTTTATCGATTCCGTTCATATCTTTAATCAGTTCTCCCCCGCTTATTGCTCGCCCGGCTTCCGGACAATTTCCAAGCCCTCTACATGCCGCTTGCCCATTACCTTACGTTTCTTCCGGTTTTCCTTTGAATCCAGCACGATGTCCAAATCATAGTCTTCGGGATAAAGCTCTTCCTTCTTTAGATAAGGCTTCAGCCTTTTCCGGTTTACCTTCACCCTTTGCTTTTGAATCAGGACTCCGACATTTCCTCTGGAATCCTCAGGTTCGCAAACGATGCCGATTTTGCCAAAGGACGTGACTAATACGGCGTCACCGACTTCATATTTTACCGGAGGCGTCTTCCCTTCGCTTTCTGTAGCCGGAGGATTCTCATCCTCTTCGGATTTAGGAGCACGCTCCCCCTCTTTCCCCGAGTGAGCATTCTGGGTAATCTGAGTAGTCTCACTTCTCTGCTCCGGCTCCGGAACGAGTTCATCCCAAAGCGAAACCTTCCCGCCCTCGCCGATCTGGCGGCTTACGATATGCTGTGACCTGGCGATAATATCAGATGTGATCCCCAGCTTTCTGGCGATTTCGATCGCATAGCTTTGCCCGGCCCGTCCAATCGTCAGGCGGTATAGCGGCCGCAGCGTTTCGGCATCAAATTCCATTCTGGCATTCTCGAATCCTTCTGCTCTGGAAGCAAAGGTCTTCAGTTCATTGAAATGAGTCGTCACCAGAACGGTTGCGCCCTTGCGGCTAAATTCCTCCAGAATGGCGATCGATAAGGCAATGCCTTCGCCCGGATCGGTTCCCGCAGCCAGTTCGTCGATCAGCAACAGGGTTTGCGAATTTGCATCCCTTAACATCGACACCAGGCTTTGGATTTGAGCCGAGAACGTGCTGAGCGATTGTTCCAAATTTTGACCGTCTCCGATAACGGCCCTTATGCCCCGATATACCGCGAACCGGCTCCCCGGGTCCACCGGAACCAGCAACCCCGACTGGACCATGAGCGCCAGCAAGCCGAACGTCTTCAGCACAACCGTCTTTCCGCCCGTATTAGGCCCGGTGATAATCAAGCTCTTATAATGGTCGCCGATTTCCAGATCCAAAGGTACCATGCTCGCCAGCAGTTTCGGATGTTTGGCTCCCCGGAGTACGGTCTCCCCCCGATCGTTCAGTTCAACAGCAACCCCGTCGATGGAAGCCGCATATTTCGCCTTGGCAAAAATAAAATCATAGGTCCCCGTAATCTCAATATTGCGCACGATATCCTCAGCCTCTTTTTCCACCAGATCGGTCAGGTAACCAAGAATTTTAGCCTCTTCTCTGGCTTCTTCTCCTTGTAGTGCCTCAAGTTCCCCTTGTAAGGCAGAGATCTCGTCCGGCTCCATAAACACCGTTTGCCCGCTGGTCGACTGATCCAGCATCCGGCCTTTGACTTGTCTGTAAAATTCCTTTTTCACTGGGATGACATACCTTCCCCCGCGCACGCTGACGATATTCTCCTGCAAAATAGATGCATATCGCGACATGACGGACTGTAGCCTTTTGCCGATCTTCTCCTTGACCATCTCAATCTTACGGCGCACCTTCTCCAAATCCCGGCTCGCCTCGTTCATGATCACGCCATGACGGATACAGCGCAGAATCTCCTGCCTTAGCGCAGGAAGGTCCCGTAACGAAGATGCATATACACCGATTTGCCAAGCCGCATCGCCCTTCGATTCGATGTATTTCTTCAATTGACCACAGCTTTGCAAAAAAGTGGACACGGCCATTAAATCCTGCTCTGTAAACAGATACCCCGTTCCCATCAGCGATATGACCAGTTCGATCCCGTCTAGAGACGGCAGAGGAATACTGGAACCTTTTCCGATCAACTCACGGGCCTCCGCGGTTTCTCCCATGGCCCTCTCAATCGCTCTAAGTTCCTCCATAGGCATTAACTTCTCAATCCTCGCCCGTCCCTCGAA
>DJTQ01000423.1 GCA_002439285.1 Paenibacillaceae bacterium UBA6304 | reverse complement strand
ATAACTTTCAGAAGAACCGCATCCGGATTTTAGCCGGACTAACCAGGCTCCGCCAGCTATGCTGCCATCCGGCTTTATTTGTGGAGGATTATGAAGGCAGCTCCGCTAAATTCGAACAATTGCTGGAAATCGTTGAAGAGTGCCTCAGTTCGGGGAAGCGATTGCTGATCTTTTCCCAATTCACCGAAATGCTTGGCTTAATAGGCAAAGAACTCGGATATAGAGGCGTGCCTTTCTTCTACCTTGACGGTAAGACGCCGGGTTCCGAGCGGGTAGATCTCTGCACCCGTTATAATGAAGGCGAACGCGACCTGTTTCTGATCTCTTTGAAAGCCGGAGGTACCGGACTGAATCTGACCGGTGCGGACACCGTCATTCTTTATGATCTGTGGTGGAACCCTGCTGTCGAACAGCAAGCGGCCGACCGGGCCCATCGAATCGGACAAACTAATGTCGTCCATGTCATTCGTCTTGTCACGGAAGATACAGTTGAAGAAAAAATGTACGAGCTTCAGCAGAAAAAGAAGGACCTGATCGACGAGATCATCCAGCCGGGCCAGGAATCGGTATCATCCCTGACCGAGCAGGAAATCCGCGATATTCTAATGATTTAACCCATTCCCTCTACCGCTCTTCTTCGAAGGGTGATTGCAATCCGGGAAACAAAACAAGCCGGGCTGGATGCTGATCCAGGTCCGGCTTGTTTTGTTTGTATGCTACCGTTTATGGCGCTGACGCCCCGTAAACTTCAAACTCATACAACGAGTAGCCGTAAGGCGTTCCCCGTTCCGTGCCTAACATTCTAACGTAGCGGGCATTTTGAGAGGTAAAAGTAATTTGATCCTCTCCACCGCCACCATTCGTCGTCGTATGAACATCGATCCAGTTAACCGGGTTGCCATTAGAATCGCTCGATATCTGGATCTTGTACTGCTTAGCGTAGGCCGCTTCCCATTTCAAGGTTACGCCCGAAATGTTCTGAACGCTTCCGAGATCCACATAAATCCATTCGGGATCCGTGCCCTCATTGCTAGCCCAACGTGACAAGAGATTACCGTCAAAAGCCTTGTCCGCTTCAAAACCGCTGCCTTCGATTGAACTGGTTACGGCCGATTTGTGCAAGGCAAGGTTGGTGGCGGGCTGCTGTGTTTCTCCACCCGGCACCCACCAGTTCCCCGATATAAATAACAGATTGAGCAAATTATAGCTATCGCTAAAATAGTCCTCTTTCTTATTCTTGATCCAGTCCCATCCGCTATTGACCCAGGCCTGGTTGGCACTATTTGCTGTTCCAGCCGAAATGAATGGCGCAACGAAAACGGCGGTGGCATAACTCCCGGTGGCGGTACCGTTCATGTTATACCCATTCTTAATATTGGCCGGAGATCCATTGGTTTTTGTCTTAATCCAGCCCGTCAGCTTGTCGGCGACGGCCTTCCCTCTCGGATCCCCATAAAAGGCATAATCCATGACGATCCTTAGCGGGAAGCGACTGGCATTATAATAATATTGATTCGTTTGTTGAAATTCGTCGAGATAATACTCAGGGGCAGGTTCCGGAGGATTCCCGACTATAAAATCGGAGACCAGCCCGGTTGACGATGAATACGCGGATGTAAACTGGTCATATACCGAATACAGATTATCAATAACTTGTATCCAGCTCGAATCGCCGGTCACCTCGTAAAAAGCGCGGAAATGACTGAGCATCCAGTCGGAAGGCCGGGTATTCAAAGCATTTTTGGCATCCCAGTCTCCCAGATTCAGCCTGTTATTCGTAGTGACATAACTGACCTTGATTCCGTCAGTAATCATCTTGCGGGCTTCGTTCAAATAATTGACAGCACCATCCGATCCCCACTGATGATGAGCCAATATTAATGAGTAGGCAATATCCAGGTCGCCGTCGGTTGCCGAACCGAAATGGCCTTGGGCGTCAATATCATCTGCGACTACCCAACCCATCAGATTGGCATTTCCCGAACTCTTGTAAGCGCGTGCAGTTTTGAATAAACCGTCGTAAATAGTCTGTGCATTGGGGTCATGACCAGCCATCAAAGCGGTGATGATCATGCCATACCCTTGTCCTTCGGAAGATCCCAAGGCCGGAAATCCGTCCGGATCGCCCGTAATTTCACCCTTAACATAATATCCACCGGGAAGCGATGCAAGATTGTGTTTTAAATAGGTGGACTTCCAGTAATCATAATAATTGGCAACGGATTGGTTCATCGCATTCTGAGTGACGTGGCTGGGTTTGATCATTCCGGGGTAATCGACTTGCTGGGGAAAAGGTTTGTTCGCTCCGGCAGCGTGTGTGGTCTCTGCAGGAATTCCAAAACCTGCCGGAAGCAGGAGTGCGAGTGCAATCAGCATTTGGAGCAATCTCGGTTTTCTGCGGTGAATGGAGACCGTCTTTGTCCTTGTTAAATCCATGATCATTCCTCCTTTTGGTAGTAAACGGATGAACTACACTTGAAGAAGATGTATTAGCAAGGATGCCTATATTGGTATCATATTACAAATTACGGAAAATATAAACACTTGTCCTTCATAACTCTGCGTAATGTTTGTAAATAGCGGTATCGGGTAACTATAAGTAAGGAATGACCACAGAACAGTCACAGAAGGAGGACTTTAACATGCCGCATCAAGATAACCAACCGTTCCAAGATGAAGCAGAACTTCGGAATAAACCGGATCATCAGGGAGATTCCCTTGCCGAAAAGAAAAAAATGGAGAATGGCGTAGATATCGAGCCGGAAGCCGACGAATGGGTGGCTAAACCGGTAGCCTTTAACGATACTGATAACAAAAAAGAATAGGATTTACTCCAAAACCGCTCCGGGATACCGGGCGGTTTTTTTGTGCTGTGAAACATTGCGGTGCTAAAAGGGCTAAGACCTGACCAAGGCGAATAACTGTTAAATGAACCGTAATTTCCCGAAAGAGACGAGGAGGATATTAATGGGCGTATTTGCTGACGATTTGCTGCAGGGCAAGGTCGTATTGATTACCGGGGGAGGCACTGGACTGGGTCGGGCCATGGGTCGCAGGTTTGTTGAACTGGGAGCGAAACTCGCCATCTGCAGCCGGCGCGAGGATGTATTAAAACAAACAGCCGAGGAGCTAAGCACGGAACATAATGAGGTCTTCTATAAGAGCTGCGACGTTAGAGACCCGGATCAGGTTCAAGACCTTGTAACAGCCGTAGAGGAGCACTACGGCAGAATTGACATACTTGTCAACAACGCCGCCGGCAATTTTATCAGCCCCACAGAACGTCTTTCCTACCGAGCCGTAGATGCCATTCTCGGCATTGTGCTTCACGGTACATTCTATATGACCTTGGAAGTAGGAAAACGCTGGATCGGTCGACAGCAGCCCGGAACTATGCTCAATATTGTCACGACTTACGCCACTACGGGGTCGGGGTACGTCGTCCCATCCGCGGCAGCCAAGGCTGGAGTACTGGCATTAACCCGTTCCCTTGCCGTGGAATGGGCGCCTTACGGAATTCGCCAAGTAGCGATCGCCCCCGGCCCGTTCCCGACGGACGGAGCCTGGTCCCGCCTCTCCCCCACGCCTGCGCTGGAAGAGAAGATGATGTCCCGCATTCCCCTTGGGCGAACCGGGACTCCGGAAGAATTGGCGGATTTGGCCGCCTTCCTCGTTTCGGATGCCGCCGCTTATATTAACGGTGAAGTCGTTACCATCGACGGCGGCGAGTGGTTACGCGGAGCGGGCCAGTTCAACGACCTTGACTCCGTCACCGCCGAGGAATGGGATCATCTCGCCGAGTTGACCCGGAAGGGAAAATAAAAATCGAGGCAGGCCTTCTACAATAGGCCTGCCTCGCTCAGAAATCCTTTGACTAAATGAACTTGATAACGTACCCGGTCCGCTTTATCCAAACTCCAACAGGTCTCCACCGTCACGGCCCGGGCCTTTAATATCCGGGATGCTGCGGTGCGGGACGAACCCGGCAGATCGTGAAGCCGAAGATTAAAATGATGCGCTTTTCTGGAAATCGTGCGATTTATGATTTTAATAAGCCGCCGGGCTTTGGGAACACTACGATTACCAGAATTGGTAATCAACGTTTGTCCAAGCCTTTTGGCGTTGAGCTGAGATAACCCGTTAGCTTCGTGCAAATCCAAATACCACGTTACGCGATGGCGCCGGGCCAGTTGGAATAGTTCACCAG
>DJTQ01000311.1 GCA_002439285.1 Paenibacillaceae bacterium UBA6304 | reverse complement strand
GGTTTCCGGCTAAGGACCAGGCTGGCCCACAGGCCGTGATTGTCATCGCTCATGGATACAAAGGGTTTAAAGACTGGGGAATGTTTCCGCATGCCGCGGATTATTTAAGCCGTCATCATGAAGTCGTTACCTTTAATTTTTCTCATAACGGCATCGGCAGCAACCCTGAGGAGTTTACTGAACTTGAGAAATTCGCCTTGAACACCTATGAGCGGGAATTAACCGACCTGGATGAGCTTATCGCTTACCTGCGATCCGACCAGAGCTTGGCCGGTCTTCCCCTCTTTCTTCTCGGCCACAGCCGGGGGGCAGGGGTATGCCTCATCCATGCGCTCGATCACCCCGGCCAGGTCCAGGGGGTAATCTCATGGAACGGAATCACGAACCTTGACCTGTTCAGCGACAAGCAGAAAGAAGAAATGCGTCGAACCGGCCGCAGCCATGTGCTCAACGGGCGCACCGGACAGCAGATGCCTCTCGACAAAGTTATCCTTGATGATCTTGAACTGCAGCGGGAACGATTCGATATTTTGACGCGGATGGCGGGCAGTTCCGATTTTCCTGCCGTTCTGATCCAAGGCTCGGAAGATGGCGCTCATTTGCGTAAAGGTTCTGCAGAGTTAATCTCCCTGCGCCCCGATATCAAATGGATAGATATCGCCGGGGGCAATCATACCTTTGGAACCGTCCATCCTTTCCAAGGTTTTACCGCGCCTTTCAATGCTGCGCTTGAGGCCACACTCTCCTTCGTTTCTGAAATTTCCGGGTAGCGCGTCTTCATCCCCGATCGCTCCGGAGAGCAAGAATGATCAAATTTACGGCTCAGCGATCCACTATACTTAGCCTATAGACCGGTCTGGAGGAAGTTCATGAACAACGTCGAAACCATTCAGCAAAGCATCGAATATATCGAATCGCGGCTAGATGAGGAACTGACCCTAAAAGGGGTGTCACAGGCGATGCATTATTCGGAGTACCATTTCCACCGCACCTTTCTGTATTTTGTCGGGGATACGGTAACCTCGTACATCCGGAAACGCCGTCTCTCCAAAGCGGCGGAGTTGCTTGCCTACAGCAACAAGAAATTGCTCGACATCGCGCTGGAATGCGGCTTTGGTTCGCACGAAGCTTTTACGAGAGCTTTCCGCAAAATGTACGGCATTTTACCGACGGCCTGCCGCAGGCTGGGGCACCCGCCTTTTCTCGTCGCCAAAGCTGAGCCGCATCAATTGTTCGGTGACCAAATCTATTTGAAACGGGGAGAATTTGATATGGAATATCGGATTGAGACTTATCCCGCAATGAGAATCATCGGATTCGCAATTCAAACGACTTCGACGGACGGACAGAACAGCAAGGAAATTCCGGCCTTTTGGCAAGCTTACATGCAGGATCAACTGGGCGCAAAAGTAGCCGGCAAAAAACGCCCCGATGTGGAACTCGGCGTTTGTACCACCATGGACGAAGACGGTACTTTCCGTTACATCATCGGTTTTGAGACCGACGACGAGACCGAGGTGCCGGAAGGAATGGTTGATTATGTCATTCCAGAGGCGACCTACGCCATCTTCACGACCCCGCCGGCGGGCCAAGAGGATTTCACCGACTCTATCCAGGGAACCTGGAACAAAGTTTTTAGCGAGTGGTTCCCCACGTCGGGATACGAGCAGGCTTGCGCTCCCGACTTTGAATGGTATGACCAGCGGTGCTGGCCTGATGAAGGCAAGCAGATCGATATCTACATTCCCGTTCAGCCTGCAAGCGGGGACTAAATTAAGAGACTTCCTTCGGCTAGCCGGGTATCCTCATCTTCTGCAACGGCAAACAAAAAAAGGACGGTGCGGGATCATTTCCCACAGCACCGTCCTTTTTATGATGTTTCTTTGTCTTCCCATGGAAATTATTCATAGCGAAGCGATTCGATCGGATGCAGCTTGGAAGCCTTGTTTGCCGGATAGAGGCCAAAGAATATGCCCACCGCCGCCGAAAATCCAAAAGCCAGTAGAATCGCCCAGATCGAGACGACAAAGGGCCAGCCAGAGATTAAGGCGAACAAATAAGCGGCAAGCAATCCCAGCAAGGCCCCTACTGTTCCTCCTATAAACGAAAGGATGACGGCTTCAATCATGAACTGCAGCATAATCGTTCCCGGTGTGGCTCCGATGGCTTTGCGGATCCCAATTTCCCGCGTTCGCTCCGTGACCGAAACCAGCATGATGTTCATGACGCCGATCCCCCCGACGAGAAGGGAAATCCCCGCAATCGACCCGATAATCGTCTGCAAGATGGAGAATGTGCTCGATACCATCTTTTCCGCGTCTTTTCCGGTTTCGGTCATGTAGGAATCCGGTTCCACGTTCTTTCTGTCGGCTAGCCAACTCTTAAGCGTCTTTATCGTCTCGTCCATCTGATCCGCAGAGGAAGCTACGATCTCCAGCATTCCGAGTTGTCCGTTTTCCCCGGAATCTCCGAACGACACGGTGGTGATGGGAACATAGCCCGAGTACCGTTCGCCTTCCATACCGCTCAAGATGTTCTCCTCCGTCTTATAGATGCCGACAATGCGGTACGTATCGTTGCCGAGAACGACCCTTCTGCCCACGGCTCCTCTTGCCGAACCGAACACCTTTTCCGCGTATTTTGCGTCAGCCACAATAACCTTCTGCCTGCCTCTTTCCTCCTGAGCATTAAAAAACCTGCCCGCAACCATGTCCATCTTTTGCATTTTGGGCATCTCCGAAGTGGTGCCCGTTATCGAGAAACGCAGTTTATCCTGCTTCAGCTTTGTCGTCACCCCATAGCCGAGCGAGGCGGACACATAACGAATGCCCGGCACCTTGCGAACTTCGGCTAAATCCCGTAACCGGAAATCCGCTTTCTCCACATTACTCTCGTCATTATAGTTCGGGTAAATCACAAAATATCCGTCTTCATAATTGGAGACCATCGAAATAATGGAAGACTGCCCTGCCTGTCCGATGGACACTACCGTAACTACAGCAGCAACCCCGAACACAATACCGATCATGGTCAAAAAAGAGCGCAGCTTGTTCATCCGCAAATTGTCCAAGGCCACCCATACGCTTTCCCAAATGCTCATAGGCGGGCACTTCCCTTACGCGTATCCTTGAGCAGCTTGCCGTCTCCGAACAGGAGCACACGGTCCGCATGTTCCGCAATATCCGGTTCATGCGTCACCAGTACAATCGTCGTTCCCTCCTGGTGGATCTCTTTGAACAGAGTCATAATGTCATGGGAAGATTTCGTATCCAGATTCCCGGTCGGCTCATCCGCAAGCAGGATAGGAGCATCCATCGTCAAAGCGCGTGCGATCGCAACCCGCTGCTTCTGGCCGCCGGACAATTCGGTCGGCCGATGCTTCACGCGGTCTTTCAGCCCGACCTTGTCTAGCAGTTCAAGCGCCCGCTCCTGCCGCTTCTCCCTGGAGATTCCCGCATACATCATCGGCAGCGTTACGTTCTGCAACACCGTCTGTCTCCCCAATAGATTAAAGCTTTGGAATACGAACCCTATCTTACGGTTACGGACGCGGGCCAGAGCGTCCTCGTTCAGCTTATGGACCTCCTCGCCGTCCAGCACATAACTGCCTGTGGTCGGCACATCCAAGCAGCCGATAATATTCATCAGCGTGGATTTGCCCGAGCCGGAGGTGCCCATAATGGCTACGAACTCGCCCCGTTCGACCCGCAGATCGATTTGGCTTAGCGCCTCGACTTCGAGGGGTCCGTTTTTGTACACTTTAGTGATGCCCTCTAGAGTAATCATTGGATGACCACCTTGTCGCCGTCCCTGAGCGAGTCCGCCCCTTCCACCACGACCTGGTCTCCTTTGGCGGCTCCATTAATAATCTCGATCTGCTCCTCGCCCTCCTTGCCCGTCGTAACGGGAACCTGGACGGCCTTCTCATCCTCCGTCATGAACACGAAGGCTTGATCCCCCTCATACTGTACCGCAGTAATCGGAACGAGAAGTCGCGGCTTGTCCGGAATTTCCATAGCAATCGTTACATTATAGCCTGAACGAAGCTCAGGCGAAGCCGTCTTCAAGCCTACGGTCATTTCTACCGAGGCGTCTTTCGATGCGGGATCCGCGATCTCTGCGGTCGGGGCCAAATAGGTTACCTCCCCGTCATAAGTTCCCGCTATGGATTCACCGGTAACGACAGCTTTCATCCCCATTGCCGCTTTGCCCGCATCCAGCTCATTTAAATAGGCGCGAACTTTGTAGGAGGATAAATCGGAGATGGAGACGATCCCGCTTCCTTCGGCAATGAGTTGGCCCTCATCCACGCTTAATCCGGTTACTACCCCATCCACAGTCGCATACACGGCACTGTTACCCAGCTTTTTCTCCATGGATTCGATAGTCAATTTACTGCTTTGAATACGCAGATCATAGGCCGTCAGATCCAGTTCCTCTACTTCCAACTCAGGGTCTTCGTTCATCGCCGATTTAAACTTCTCGAAATGCTGCTTCTTGGCCTGAAGCCGTTCGGATTCCGTCAGTTGTAAATTCAAGCGCTCCTTCTCCAATT
>DJTQ01000093.1:18636-18922 GCA_002439285.1 Paenibacillaceae bacterium UBA6304 | reverse complement strand
ATTCACGCCACCGGGTATATGTTGCTTAAGGGAATTACGCTAGACCCGGTTGATCTGCTCCGCTATTTGCCGGTATCGGCCCTTTACATCTTGTCGATGACCATCGGGTATATCGGGCTCCGTTATCTGGAGTTGTCCATCGCTTCCCCCGTCCAAAACTCTTCCGGGGCTGTTACCACGATTCTGCTGTTTCTGTTTTTTACGCATTCGTTAAATACGCTGGAAATCATGGGCATAGTAATTATTACCCTCGGCGTGATCGGTTTATCAGTTTTGGAGAAAAAAG
>DJTQ01000093.1:5565-18402 GCA_002439285.1 Paenibacillaceae bacterium UBA6304 | reverse complement strand
TTATCAGTT
Source organism: Paenibacillaceae bacterium UBA6304 (assembly GCA_002439285.1). Lineage (GTDB taxonomy): Bacteria > Bacillota > Bacilli > Paenibacillales > Paenibacillaceae > Fontibacillus. The sequence continues at coordinate 18,393 of DJTQ01000093.1, read as the reverse complement.
TTGGAGAAAAAAGTGGAACATGTAGCGCTTCAAGCCAGTTCGACCAAGATCGATCCCAAATATCAGATCGGCATGATGGCGATCCTGTTTCCGATTCTATACGCTCTGATCGATGGACTTGGCACGTTTGCCGACGGGATTTATCTCGATGAGCTGAGCTTGATCAGCGAGGATGCGGCCCTGCTTTCCTATGAATTCACCTTTTTTGCCTGCGCCGTCTTGGCCTTCATCTACCTTCGTTTTGTGAAAAAACAACGGTTCAACCTGTTCCAGGAGCGCGTCAAAGGCTATGCGGCCATATTTGAAACGATCGGGCAATTCTTCTACGTGTTCGCCATGTCCAGCAACGCCATCATTGCCGCCCCGTTGATTGCTTCTTACAGTATCTTCTCCGTCATTCTGTCCCGGATCTTCCTCAAGGAACGACTGAACAAGGCACAGTATGCCGTGGTCATTGTGGTCATTATCGGTATCGCTCTGCTGGGGATTGCCGATGAATTGTAGATCCTTGAACTCAAAAATGCCGCTAAACGGGTCATCGTCCCGAGATAGCGGCATTTGAATTTTAGCTTAAGGTAAAGTAGTCAACGGTACTTCTTTAATCATTGATTTCAAAAAACAGGATGGCATTATTATTCACAACCACTAGCTCAGTGGCTGAAAGCGGTATGGCCTGTGTTTCTGAGATAATCTTATGGTTCATGATTAACTTGAACTTCAGCTTGCCATCTACGGCATTCAAAGCATGGAGCATACCGCCTTGGGTGGAAATATACAACGTCCCGTAAGAGTCTAGATGTTGAGAGGACGGAAAGAAACTATATCCCATCTTTTCCTCGGAGACCGGCAAAGCATAAGTCCAAAGGACCTCATCGGTATCAGGGTCAATTTTGTACAGCGTCTTGTTGTCTTCGGCAACCTGAAAAGATGAGGTGCCGGGGGTCGCCGCTGGCATCCCTTTGTTGATCGTATCATTGATTTTCCAAGGGATTTTCTTATCTTTAAAGGGCCATTCATTCTCCAGTTTTCCTTCACGATCCATCACTTTGATCATACCGAAATTCGTAAATATCAACTCGCCTTTGGGGCCAAGGTATCCTTTATATAGTTGATAAGGGCTCTCGTCCTGAAACGACCATTTTAGCGTCATGTTTCCTTGATGCTCCAGAATCGCCGGGTCGCCACGATCATTGACGACGGGAAGCTCAGTCCTTGAAGAAAATCGGGCTGTTTCGATCTCCACAACATGCAGCTCCGCATCCCAATTCACGGTGGCCCCCAACGATTCGCTAATAAAGCGGATCGGTACGTATACGCTGTTATCAACCAGAAGCGGCGGCCCCGATAGGAGAACCGCCTGATCGTCTCTGTATGCCGTCGTCTTGCCAAGGTATAGCTCAATTGTGACGTCACCTTTTTGACCGATGATCTTCTCTTCTTCATACAAATACGTCACTTTAGCCTGAAGCGACTCGAAAATCAACCGCATAGGAACATAAACACTGCCATTTCGTTGGATCGGTGTTTGATCCGTGTTCAAGTACTTTCCGTCCAAGAGGATCCAGTAACTATCGGATTCGGCTTGAACTTGAGAATTCGGGAAAATAATCATGAAGATTGAAACGCTCAACAAGGCCCTTACCATCCAATTTCTCAACATTTACCCTCCATCGGTTATATTAGGAATTTTATGTATGTATCATTCGGTGTTTCTTATTTAAATCCTGCATAAGCTATTTCCCCCATACCATAACGACAAAAAAACCGGGTCCCCCTTTATGGAGCATACCCGGTTTCTGTACTGTCTCTTACATGCTCAATACAGCATCATAAGCCTCGTGCACCGCATCGTACACTTTGCGCGGCCGGACACTGTCGCCGACATTGACGATTTCGACCTTGCCCTCAAGCTCTCGGTACACCGCATCGTTCGGCTTAAAGCCCATCGCCAGAATGACGGTATCGCAAGGAAGTTCCTGCCGTCCGGCAGCGGATTCCACCGTGACGGAACCATGTCCGACTCTGGCAAGCTTGGTCGCCGGCATCGTCGTAATGTTCGGATGGTTCAGCATTTGGGTCAGCATCATCATGTTTTGGATGAAGAGCGGCTCCGGCAGCATTTTATCGGCCATTTCGACGACGGTGACCTTTTTGCCCTTACGCGCATAGTTTATCGCAGTTTCGCAGCCCACCAGACCTCCGCCGATGACGACGAGGGTATCGCCCACTAGGCAGAGCTCGCGCAGCGCATCGGTAGCCAGGCAGACGTTCTCGCCCATAATTCCCTCGATCGAAGCCGGCCGCACCGGCGTCCCGCCCGCAGCCCAAATCACTTTATCGGCACCATAAGCGAGTATGGATTCCGCTGTTGCTTCCTTACAATATTTCACCGTGATGCCCAACTTATTCAACTGAGTACGATAATAATTCAGAATATTCTCGCCGTCCCGTTTAAAGGTTGGCATGCAGGCCGCGCGGAAGTTGCCGCCAAGCTGAGGGTTCTTCTCCCAAATCTCGACATGATGTCCCGCCTCGGCAGCTGTAATAGCGGCGGAGCAGCCGCCCGGGCCAGCTCCGACAACCAGCACCCGCTTAGGCACTTCCGCTATCTTCAAATCCCGCAATCCCTCGTGCCCCGTCAACGGGTTAACCGCACATTCGATCGGCTTGCTGTCCGGCATGCTCGCCACGCGGGCGATACAGCCTTCGTTACAGGAGATGCAACTGCGGATATCGTCCGTACGATACTCGGCGATCTTGTTCGGGATCTCCGGATCGGCCAGCAACCCCCGACCCATGCATACCAAATCGATCCATTCGTTCGTCAGCGCCGCTTCTGCCTTGTTGACATTCTCCAAACGGCCTTGGGACAGAACGGGGATAGAAACTACTTTCTTTACGGCTTGCGCAGAAATCATTTGCGGCGCAATCTCCTGTTGATAGATCGGCGGCATCGCCATGTACCAGTTATCATGACAACCCGCATCCACATGCAAGGCATGTACGCCCTTGGACTCGAGAATTTTGGCAATCTCCAGTCCTTCCTCCAGTCCCCGGTACCCCGCTTCCTCCGGCAAATAGTGGGACGGCGTAAATTTGACCATTAACGGGAACTCATTGCCGAGCTCCGCCTTGACAGCGTCGATCATTTCTGTCAAGAAGCGCATCCGGTTCTCTAAGCTGCCTCCATACTCATCTGTTCTTTGATTCCATCGTTTGGTCATGAACTTATCCGTCAAGTATCCGCCGTAAGCGTGGAGCTCGATACAATCCACTCCTGCCTGTTGCGCCAATCTGGCCGTACGTACAACCGCCTGGTGACTGAAGGCAATTTCCTCCTTGGTCATTTCAGCGTACATATAATCCATGCCGGGCACCACTGGCATTGGCGATGGTGCGATCGGCTGAGTCCGACCTGGTGCTACACCGCCCAGCCCCGTCCCCGCCATAATCTGCAAACAAACTTTTGAATCGTAGACATGGCACTGTTCCACTAAAGATTGCAGCCCTGCAAAGCTGTGTTCATCGAGTACGGAAGCCGGGGAAGGTCCTTCAAGCTCCTCGGTTGCCACGACCGTGCACATCAACATGGCGGCGCCGCCCTTGGCTCTTGCCACATAATAAGCGTTAGTTCTTGGATCAAAATCCCCCAACTCGGCACCCATAGGTGCCATGAGTATCCGATTCTTAAGCTTCATATTTCCAATGAGTGCGGTTTCCAACAATTTCATGATGAGATCACCCTTGCCCTGTTTGATATAATTAAACAATTCAAGCCGACGTAGTATTATGAATACCCTTTCATTGTAGCGAGTCTCTATCATTGTCTATGTATTGTTTTTCACAAAATCAATGGGGAAAGAGTAAAGTTTTTCTATTAATTATTGTATATTGAAGATAAGAGGTGATTGAGAGATGAATAGAATCGGACCCGATCCGAATGCCATTTTTCCTAATCCAAGCATGCCAAGAATTTGCTATATCAAAAATGTGATCACTAGGCCCAACATTATGATCGGTGACTATACGTATTATGACGATCCTGAGGGTGCGGAGGAATTTGAATCCCATGTCACCCATCATTATGAGTTTCTGGGCGATAAGCTGGTGATCGGCAAGTTTTGCGCTATTGCCAAGGGCGTCGAATTCGTCATGAATGGCGCAAATCATCGAATGAACTCCGTAACTACGTACCCTTTTAATATTATGGGTGAAGGCTGGGAGACCGTTCCGGTCTCACTGGACCAGTTCCCCTTCAAAGGAGATACCGTGGTTGGAAATGATGTATGGATTGGGCAAAATGTAACGATCATGCCGGGAGTCCACATTGGCGACGGCGCCATCATCGCCGCCAATTCCGTGGTAGCCAAGGACGTCCCCGCCTACCATATTGCGGGCGGCAACCCTTGCCGGATCATTAAGAAGCGTTTCGACGATGAGCTCATATCGTATCTTGAACAGCTACAATGGTGGGATTGGCCCGCAGATAAAATCTTCGATAACCTGGAGATCCTGTGCAGCTCCGACCTGGAACGGATTAAAACGGTTAAGTAGGGAACGAAAAGACACTTTAACGTGACGCAACTGCTTGGACTGCCTCAAAAATTTTGCACAAGAAAAGAGCTTCACCCTTTGGGGTTAGAAGCTCTTTTATCGTTCTTAAGGCCTTGCCTTACATTATGTTCCGAGCGTGCATGAACTTGAATTTCCGTCCATTACCGTGCCCGTTCTTGACTCACGTCATTGTAAAATTTGATCGAGTAGATGGCGCAAATTCCTACAATAACATAAATGATCCGGGATAATGTGGAATCTTGCCCCCCGAAAATACCTGCCACCAAGTCATATTCAAAGAGGCCAATCAATAACCAGTTAAGTCCACCCACAATCAGTAAAGTGAGTGCAATCGCATTTAATGTTTTCATTTCAGCCACTCCTCAATAAGGGATTTATTAAAAAAATGCCCTTGTTTATCCAATTTCATACATCCCAGCTTTGTGACGGAAAAAAGAACTGTGAATTCCGAACTCAGACTCCTCAAAAAAGACTCTCTCAACTAACGTTGAGAGAGTCTTTTGGCCATGAGCGTTCAGCTAATATTGCAGCGTTACATAGCTGCTTAGAGACTGCCAAATTACTTACTTCCGGCGGCGGCCCTTCATCATTCGGTTATAGGTCACGAGCGCCGCAATAATCATAGCGACGAACCCGATATCGCCCGCCATGCCGCGTTCTACTCCAAACAAAATGCAAACGTTCGTTACTAACAAATTAGTAAGTAATGCGGTTACAATTAATATGACTGGGCGACCAATATTATATCCTCTCAAATTAAGTTGCCTCCTGAACGGTTATTAAGGATATTATATCATGCGATAATTGGGAAAGCTCCTAATGTGAAGTAGACGCTCTATTTTGATATACTCACAATACAGAACCCTCTGTAATAGAATTTAAGGAATGAGAAACCAATGCCAGCCAATCATATTGATGATAATCAGTGGGCAATGCGGATTCCCGAATCGTCCGTTTCGGAATGGCACGATTTGTTCGATTTATGTGCAACCGCTACAGATAACAAAACTATTAACATAAGATATGTAGAGAGCGTCCTGAAGGCGATCCAGGACATCAAACCGAAACTCGAACCCGGCCTGGGACTTATTTATGATCTCAACGCGGCCCTTTACTCGCTTAAGCTACTAATCCAACCTGCCCAATCCTCGACCACTGCCTATCATGCCAATTTTATGGGCTATTACAATTCGACGGCAATTCGAGAGATGCATGAGTCTATAGAGCAAATACTTATTCAACCATTACCTCTGGGGCCTGAACAACAGGAATGGACTTGGGTTATGCAGACCTTGGACTTTATTCGTAATGAAATGCTGAATGAACAACAAAGTCACATTTTCGGGAATGTTTACTACCAGCTCTGGTTGACTTGGATTGTCCCTAATATAAAAGATAAGTCCATCTTCTCACGCGAATTGGAGCTATTGGAACAGGCCGGCAAAAGTACTGGATCAAGCGCGAAACAAAAGACGCTGATGCTGAGCCAATGCTGGATGTACTATCATTTGTCCGATGATCGTACAGCTCTGAAGTTGCTCGGACAAGCGGAGGAGAACACCAAAGATTATTATATTTTCATTCTGAATATCCTGGGTTTAATGCTGACGGAGCAAGACTGGTCCCGATTATCGGAGTGGCTTGTTGCGGTCGGCCCTTTACTGGCATGCCGGTATAAAGACATCATGAACAGTTATGCCATCTGTTGGAGCAAGACAGTGGAGCAGCTTCCTACATGCGAGGACCGGATGTGGAGCACGCTCAGGGAGATGCTTCCTTATTCGGAGTATATTTATGAGCAGCTTATGATCGAGCGTGAGCAATGGAGACAGTGGATGGATTACCAACTCTCCAACCGTAGAGATCCGCTCAACTTTCGTGCGACCGATCTGAAGCCTCTGGAGAAAAATGCACCCGAGGTGTTGCTTCCCTTTTATCATCAGGCAGTCGAGAGATATGTGCTTGAGAAGAATAGAGACAGTTACAAGCGGGCGGTAAAGCTGCTGAAGCGGCTCTCCAAGCTATATGCCAAGATGAAGTCCACGACTCGCTGGGAGCAATTTCTGGACTCCTTTACTAGCAAGCACAGCCGTCTTCGCGCTTTACAGGAAGAGTTGCGGAAAGGAAAACTAATACCATGACCCGATTCAAACAAGCCATATCCATCGGTATCCAGTTGAGCGAACACGGGGATGCATTATTTTTCGGTACGGAAAATGAACACAGATTCGTATCCGGACTTGCCCTGAAACAGCAAGAATTCGCCTGGCATGAAGAATCATACTACGGAACCGAGCTGGAAATTTCTGAAATTCAAAATATCGAAGTCGTTCTGCTTCCGGCCGAGCATGTCATCCCCTTCTTGGCTAATGGTCAACTTCTTGAGCATATTGACTGGACCTGGCAGCCGCTGGCCCAGCCACTCTGTCAAATAGCCCCACTGCTTGCCGCCTGTTTAGAACAGAAAGCCTATGTGCCCAGCTATACAGCAGCTCAAACGGGCAGACTGGTGTGGGATTGGGACTTGAAGGCACTCTCGCAAGCGGAATTGGACGCGAGTAGCTTTGCTGAGTTGGACCAGGAGTATATAAAGAGTGTGCGCGCCGCCTTCTCCGCTGCGGTATTCCATCGTTATTACGGTACTCGTGAATCCGATGCTGATTTGCGGCAGGACTATCCTCTGTTGTTCAACAAAGAACGAATGATTGCGGGAATGGATGAACAGAGCTGGCTTATTGCGATCGGCTGGAAGCCGGATACCTCCCCTTTCCGCCCTTTGCTGCAATTGCTTGAACCCGGAATGGAAGCCGAAGCCGAGCTGGAGATTGAGTTTGAACCTATGGATGCCGAAGGCTGGCATCTTCAACTCGTACTGCAAGACAAGCTGAATCCCTCGCTGCTCTCACCCGTAAGGCTGGGCTCAGACGGCAGATGCTTCGGCACTTGGCCTGAGGCGTGGTCAGCTGATGTTCACAGCCGCTCCGCCAATTGGCTGGACCGCTTGCAAACCTGCCTGCCTGAGACCTATTTCCCAGCAGGGGCGGCTGCGGACGATATATTTGCGAAACCGCTGAGCGATCAGGCGGCCTGGCAGTTTCTGACCGAAGATAGTAGCCGGCTGCTGAACGCCGGCTGGCAGGTACTGCTTCCTTCCTGGTGGGAAGCCGCCAGCCGCACCAAGCCGCGAGTACGCGCGAAGATCTCTTCGGGTGCTGGCGGCAGCGGCAAATCGGACGGGGAGTCATTGTTCGGGCTGAATTCGCTCATTGACTTCGATTGGCGGATCGCGATAGGCGATGCCGATCTGACCGAAGCCGAATTCGCTGAACTGGCGGCTCGCAATGAAAGACTTGTCCGCTTCCGAGGACAATGGATTCCACTCGACCCCCGGCTGCTGGCGCAAATTCGCAAAGCGATGTCACGGGTCGATTCATCACGGGGAATGTCCTTTCAGGAGGTGCTGCAGCTTCACTTGCTGGGCGGAACCGAAGTTGCGACGGACAATTCGGATTCGGCTGGGACAGGGGCCAGTATGGATGATTCGGGAGATCAACTCCGGCTTGAAGTGGAATTGAACAAGCACCTGAACCAGCTCATCCGTCAGTTGGGTCAACAGGCGGAATTGCCTAAGCCTGAGTTGCCGTCCGGACTGCGGGCGGAGCTGCGTCCCTATCAGCTTGAGGGATTCGGCTGGCTTGTCCTGTTGGAGCGGTTCGGCCTCGGCGCCTGTCTCGCCGATGATATGGGACTTGGGAAAACGGTGCAGCTCATCGCCTATCTGCTGCATCTAAAAGAGCGGCGGGGCACAGAATCAGGACAGCCGTCTCTGATCATATGCCCTACCTCCGTCCTGGGGAACTGGCAGAAGGAGTTGAACCGTTTTGCACCGTCACTTCGCGTCATGCTTCACTATGGCGGAAACCGTCTGGACGGCGGTTCTTTCCGCAAGGCTGCGGACCATGCCGATGTGATCCTCACTTCCTATGCCACAGCCGCGCTGGATCAGGAGTTATTGAAGGAGTACGCCTGGGGAACGATTTGTCTGGACGAAGCCCAGAATATTAAAAACGCGCAAACGAAGCAATCTGCTGCCGTCCGCAGCCTTTCGGCCAGACACCGGATTGCACTCACCGGTACGCCGATCGAGAACCGGCTTTCGGAGCTGTGGTCCATCTACGACTTCATCAGTCCCGGCTTCCTGGGCAGTGCGAGCGCTTTTCAACAGCACTTTGTCCATGCTATAGAAAAGGAGCACGATGAACAGCGCACGGCAGATTTGCAAAGGCTCATCAAGCCGTTCCTGCTCCGCCGCAAGAAGAAAGATCCCCATATTCAGCTCGACCTTCCGGACAAGAACGAGATGAAAACCTATGTAAATCTGACCACCGAGCAAGGAGCGCTCTACGAACAAGCGGTAAATCAATTGATGGAACGTATGCAGAAGCTGGAGGGAATTGAGCGCAAGGGGGCTATTTTGGCTGCACTAACTCAGTTAAAACAGCTTTGCGATCATCCTGTGTTGATGACCAAGGAGCCGCTACCTTCGCTTGAAGTCGCTTCGGACGATATGACGGCATTGGAGGAACTCGTCAGCCGCTCCTCCAAACTGGAGCGGTTGCTGGAGATGGTCAAGGAATTGCGGGAGGAAGGAGAGCAGTGCCTTATTTTTACGCAGTATGTCGGAATGGGGCAAATGCTGCAGCGGGTGCTTGAGCGAGTGCTTCAAGAGCCGGTTCTCTATCTGAACGGCAGTACGCCAAAATCCACTCGGGATAAAATGATCGAGCAATTCCAGGCTCCGATCGAACCTGGAAGCTGCGCCACCAGCACCAGCACCAACATCAACACCGACACCGACACCGCCAACAAGAACACCACCGCCAACGCGGAAAAACCTTGCGTCTTCGTTCTCTCCTTGAAGGCCGGCGGTGTCGGCCTGAACCTGACGGCCGCCAATCACGTATTCCACTTTGACCGGTGGTGGAATCCCGCCGTAGAGAACCAAGCAACAGACCGGGCCTACCGCATCGGACAAACCCGCGATGTGCAGGTGCATAAATTCATTTCGCTCGGCACGCTTGAAGAACGTATCGATGAAATGCTGGAAAGCAAGCAACAACTCAGCGACAGCGTCATCTCAAGCTCCGAGGGCTGGATCACCGAGCTCTCGACCGAGGAGCTGAGAGATCTGTTCACCCTTCGGAAGGATTGGGCGGGGCAGGCTTAGGGATTGATTTCATAGAAAACGGGGGAGGCCCAGTAGTATTAGCTACTAAGGACTCCTCCGTTTTTAGTATGGACAGCCTATTCATCGCGGGCGGCACGACGGCATTGATCGATTCAATCAAAGGACTCAAGGATTTCGAAGGCTCTGTAAAGTTGATAACGGAACTCTTTGGCAATGTGGCAATGCCGCTAACGGAAATCAGCGCCGCTATGACGTTGAAAACGGTGGATTCCAGAAACATAGCGGAACTGACAGCCCTTATTTGTCTTCAAAAGTGGCATAGTCACTAGAATTTGCCGAAATAAGAGCGCCTGATTCCATTAGGATGAATAATGGCCACTAAAGTAACCCAATAAGAGCTGTGTGTTCCATTACCAATGGAGCTTCTTCTACGTATCGGGGGCCGCGATGCGTCAACATCGCGGTTATTCCGACTAAAGGTCGGCAGTCAACCACGGCGGGAGCTTCTTACTAGTTCACCTAACCACCGATTCAGGCACTAGCCTATCTCTGGTGGTTCTCCAAGGAAGTCAAATCAAAAAGTTGTGCGTCAATCATATCTATTTCTTAGCATTTATACTTACTCCCCCAGGGATATAAGAGTTTAGTCCAACGTAATAACCATCATTCAAAAGATTCCCCCGAGACCTCCTGCAGCATCGCGTTATAGAACCAGGTTACGCCCTTCCACCAATTCGGGTCCTCCGCATAAGTCTGGTTGAGCCATTGAATGGGATGGGTGTCCTCGGGCTGGCGGCTCCGTATATTCGCCACGGTCTTAGCCGCAATATTGGCCGAAGCTTCAATGCTCGTATTGTAAGTCTCCCAACTGCCAAACACATTAAACGGATTGTTCGCAATCTCCTTGGCGGTATCATGATCCTTGGAGACAAACCCCTGTTCCTGCCCCGTAATAGAGAATAACAACAGTGGATGAACATCATATTTCTTGGCAGCTGCAATTATCGAGGATAGATATGGTTCTTCAGCTAAAGTAGAGTTTCTCTTCTGCAAAAAATTCTGTAACTTCTCTATATCCACCTCAGCGTATCGCAGCTTCCCGGAGACATCATCTGCTGCTTGAGATAGATTTCCTTCCCTCGCATCAGAGAGGACCACGGTTGCAACCGGAGGCAATTCCGCTTCCCGACTCTTGATCATGGCATAAGTAGTAAGAAGGGCCACGCATGCAAGACAAGCTACCGCTAATGGACGTTTCCTTCCGCGGAGCGGCCACATTCTATGCATGTGATCGGGAGGGGTCTCCATTCCTGCAAGAACGGGGACAAGAACCTCTTCGCTGGAAGCTGCGATCTCCTCTAGCGATTGCGCTAATCCAGCCAAGGAGATTGCCGCATTTGCTTCCTTCGCTCGCATTACAAGCGCTTCTGCCAGCATTTGATCATCGGCAGGAACCTCCAATCGGCCGTTTACCCACTCCACTAAAGGCCCCAGCAGCTCTTCCTTACTTAAATCCAGGCTTAAGCATTGCTGAAGAGCATCATCTTGATGAATAACGAAGGTATCCTGATGCTTCACAAGCAGCTCCGCACGCAGTCTGGTCTTTACCTCATCAGAAAAAGAAGGCAATCTGCCCTCTATAATTCTGTGAACGGCATCCGACCATATGGAGAGCTGCTGCTTCCGGTCATAGTCTTTATGCTTCTGTTCTATATATTTTTTCAAACGAATTGCTTCATCATTGGACAATATATACTCATGCATAAGGATCATCCCACCCAATATGAACATTCCATACCCGAGTCGGAAATTCCTTTGCTTAAATAAAAAATCAGGCTATCCGAGCTCGCACGGACAGCCTGATTTCAAATCATCTTCATTTATGCACGTTTAAATTCAACCCACTCAATTTGCAATCCTGGCTTGATGAAATCCAGCTTCATTTCATATAGCCCTGCCTCCAGCTCGACCTTGACCAGACGCTGTCTGAACCATTTGCCTTCCGTTCCGTTCGTTTGGGCGGTCGTCACAAGCTGTCCGTTCAGCAAAATATTGCAGGCGCTCTGTGCCAGGTTTCCGTCCGGGGACATCATATTAACGGTCACCCAGTATTGTCCAGCCTCTGCGACGTTCATGTAAGCCGATCCGGCAGCCGCAGGCTTCACTTGGGCATCACGGGACAGTTCCTGCACCTCGGACGAAGCGACCGATAAGTTCTCCGCCGCCTTGAATTGCTGAACCGTCTCATGAAGAACCTGTTTACGGGAGAACACCGGCGCATGCATCAGGAACCGGCAAATATTCATTGCATTCCGCTGCAGTTCCCCGCGAGTCAGGGTACCATTCTCCAGGGAAGCCAGCGTGTTGTCATCATAGGCGTTGATTTCCGCGCCATAGTTACTGACTACCATGTAGAGGTCATTTTGAGCCCGAACCATGAAGTTCGTATATTTCCGGTCCGCCGGTCCCCCGTTCGCAACGTCGTTCATCACGGCCCACCAGTCCGTCATGACGATGCCTTTGAAGCCCCATTCCCCACGCAAAATCGTAGTGTTGAGGTCATAGTTCGATGCCGACCAATGCCCGTTGACCGGATTGTACGCCGTCATGATGGAGTTGGCTCCGCCTTGCTTCACCGCCATCTCGAACCCTTTCAGGTAAATCTCTCGTAGCGCGCGTTCCGATACGACTGAATCTACCTTGCTGCGGTATTTCTCCTGATTGTTGCAGGCGAAATGCTTCAATGTGGCGTTAGAGCCGCCCTTAATAATGCCGCTTGTGCATGCGGACGCGAAAATTCCGGTAACCAGCGGATCTTCGGAGAAATACTCGAAATTCCGGCCATTCAGCGGACTCCGACGGATATTGAGGCCAGGCCCGAGCAAGGTGTCGATCTCATTCCGGAGCAGCTCTTGACCTTCCATCACGTACAGTTCTTCAACAAGCTCTGCATTCCAGGTGGCAGCGAGCAAGGTACCGATGGAGACCTGGGTCGCCTTCTCCCCGCTATCCATCCGAATCCCGGAAGGACCATCCGCCGAGCAGCCCACCGGGATCCCGTAGTT
>DJTQ01000093.1:0-5323 GCA_002439285.1 Paenibacillaceae bacterium UBA6304 | reverse complement strand
CCACCGGGATCCCGTAGTTGAACAGCCGATCGCTGCCCCCGCCGAAGGCGGAAGCCGTACCCGAGGTCACAAGCGGGCTGACCATGCCCTCGCCTCTGACGATGACCGCCAAATCATGATCGCTAAGCTGGGCGATAAAGGTCTCCATGCTGATCTTGCCGTCCAAAACATCCCGCAAAGTATAACCTTGATCCCCGGTTTGCTCCAAAGTCTCCGGAAGACGACTTTGAATCCGGTCCGCCAGAGAAATTTTGCGTGTAGGCACCTCTTCATAAGTGAGTTCATATGAACCGTCCGCCTTTTTCGCACCCGGCTTCATTCGGGTGTAGCTCTCTATCGGCGCGAGTGCCTCTTCCAACTGCTCCACGACTTGCAGAGACTCCACGCGATACCCGCTTTGTCCATCTACGCCGATCTGTACCAGATCCTTCACGCTGCCGCCCACATAGAGATTGTAATCCCCGGCTTCCAGCACATAGGCGGAAGGGTGGCCCGTTGCGCCGCCGTCATCATAAGAGGCCAAGGATCGGATCGGGAAGGTCAGTGTAAGACGCTCCGATTCTCCCGGCTGAAGTTCCTTGGTTTTGCCGAAGGCGGCCAACACTTTGGACGGCTTGCCCAGCTTGCCTTGGGGCGCTTCCACATACACCTGGACAATCTCTTTGCCCGAGAACTCGGTCCCTGTATTTTTCACGGTTACACCGATCTCAATAGACGGTTCCCCTTCCCGGGAGACCACTTTTGCTTCTTCGGATTCAAGCTTAAACTGCGTATAGGAAAGACCGAAACCGAATTCGAAATGAACCCGGTCAGGGCAGAAAGTTTCGAAATAACGGTACCCTACATAAATATCTTCCTGATATAAGTTCTTGAACTCATTGCCGTAATTGCGGGTCGACGGATAATCCTCAATTGAATAAGCGATCGTATCCGTTAATTTTCCGCTCGGCGTAACTTCTCCTACGAGTACGTCGGCAATCGCGTTACCGCCTTCCATACCGCCATGCCATGCATAGATAACGCTCGAAATCGGGTTCACATATCCTGCATCGTCCAACCAGCTCATATCGATAATGTTGGATACATTCAAGACGACGATGGTTCGTTCAAAATAGGACGTTACCATGCTCAGCATAGCCTTCTCATCATCCGTTAAACGATAACTTCCCGGCGCATCGGCATTATCCTGATCTTCGCCCGCAGTGCGTCCGATGACGATGATTGCCTTGTCCGACTTCTCCCGGGCCGCTTGCACCAATTCACGGGTCAAAGGCATTTCCTTCTGATGCCATGGTTCGGCAGCCCAACCGCCTCCGCCGTTATCGAACGGATTTTGCTCAATCCACTTTTCATATACGGCCGCCAGGTCTTCATTGACGGTAATATTCTTCTTACTCCGAAGTCCATCCAGCAGATTCGTAGTATAAGCCACATGGACACTGCCGCCCGATCCGGTACCACTGCGGTAATAATTGACTTGCGTCCGGCCAAAAATTGCAACGTTTTCATGACTTTGAAGCGGAAGAACTTGTCCGTCATTCTTTAACAGCACGGCACCTTCTGCAGCTACTTTTCTGCTAAATTCGGCAAAGCCTTCTAGTGGAATCCCCAGTTTCTTAGTAGTCAACTTGTTCTCTCCTTATGTCTTTTCAATATTTATTTATATTTATATATAAAGGTACCTCATCCTTTACGAAAATTCCAATGTTTTTGCGGGTCCTCATGCTCGTGCAGTCGGAAAAAGCGCACGCTCACCGCAATAGGCAGAGCCAGTCGCTATATAAGATGAACTACTGAATTAGATGTTAGGGCAAGTACGTAAAATGATCCTGCGATCGCTGTTGTTTCCTGATTTCTTGATTATGTGGGATCAAATAAGGTAGAAATCCGAAAACAAAGGCGACCATTCCTTTTATTCTGCTCGAATAGCGCCCTTTCGGGGCGTTATTCCGTTCTTTGCGGCCACTTCGCAAGGAATAGCGGACTTCTTGGGTCTTATTTCGGATGAAGGTGGCCATTTGGTGTTTTTGAGCCGGTTTATACTAAAATAACGCCCAAAAAGGGCGCTATTCCTTCTATAACGTACTCATTTGAGGAAATAGGGCCCTGAATGGGCGTTATTTGTGTTGCTGCAGGGATGACATCGACCTGGAATACAGGGGGAGACTGGAAAATAAAAAGAACCTTATCTTCCCAGTTCCGAAAGGACTTGTTCAAGGTAATCGCCTGCTGCTTGAATGGCATCGTTATTCTTGCCGCGCAGTGCCTTCTTGGCGTCTTTAAGCGCGGAGGCCAACTTGGCTTTGTCCGCCTTGTCCAAGCTCTTCTTCTCAATCGCTTCCGCCTGACCGATCAATTTCCCAGTCCGGTTGCGCGCCTCGGCTTCAAGATGAACCTGCGCATCTTCAGCGGCATGCTGCTCCGCGTCGCGGATCGCCTTTTCAATATCTGCATCAGACATATTAGAGGAGTCGGTGAGCGTAATTTCCTGCTGTTTTCCGGTGCCCAGGTCCTTGGCGCTTACGTTAACGATGCCGTTGGCGTCGATGGTAAAGGTAACCTCAATTTGCGGTACTCCCCGCATGGCCCGCTGAATCCCCTTCAGCTTGAATTTACCCAACGACCGGTTCTGCTTGGCCATCGCTCGCTCGCCTTGCAGAACATTAATTTCCACATTAGTCTGAAAGTTCTGAACGGTGGAGAAAATCTGGCTTTTCGAAATCGGAATCGTCGTATTTCGGTCAATCACCCGGGTAAAATGCCCGCCGCTCGTCTCGATGCCGAGCGACAATGGAGTGACATCGAGCAGCAAAAGACCCGTGACGGAGCCGATCAGCACTCCGCCCTGCAAAGCGGCGCCCATGGCCACGCATTCATCGGGGTTAATTCCTTTGAAGCCTTCTTTTCCCGCAAAATTCTTCACAGCCTCTTGCACCGCCGGAATCCGGCTGGAGCCGCCGACCAGCAAGATTCTTCCCAAGCTGCCTGCGCTTAACCCCGCGTCCTCCAGCGCCTGTTTCACCGGAATCATGGTCGCGTCGACCAAATGGGCCGTAAGTTCGTTAAACTTGGCCCTCGTCAGGGTAATCTCCATATGCAAAGGACTGCCCTTCGCCTCGGTAAGATACGGAAGGGCAATCTCCGTGCTGGTGGAGGCCGATAATTCAATTTTCGCTTTTTCCGCAGCCTCTTTAACCCGTTGCATGGCAACCAGGTTCGAGGTAAGATCGACGCGATGCTCCCGTTTGAACTCTTCGACCAAATAATCCACCACGAATTTATCGAAATCATCGCCGCCCAGACGGTTATTCCCCGCGGTCGCCAGTACCTCGATTACGCCGTTACTGATGTCGAGAATCGATACGTCAAACGTCCCTCCGCCCAGATCGTATACCATCACCTTCTGAGGTTCTTCCTTATCTACCCCGTAGGCCAATGCTGCGGCGGTAGGTTCATTGATAATCCGCTGAACCTCCAGGCCGGCGATCCGGCCCGCATCCTTGGTCGCCTGGCGCTGAGCATCGGTAAAATAGGCCGGTACGGTAATCACCGCTTCGCTAACCGTTTCGCCCAAAAAAGCCTCGGCATCCGCTTTAAGCTTCTTTAGAATCAGGGCTGAGATCTCTTGAGGAGAATAGTTTCTTCCGTCAATATTGACCTTGTATTTCGTGCCCATCTCCCGCTTGATCGAGCTGATCGTACGCTCGCTGTTGGTCACTGCCTGACGCAGCGCGGTTTGTCCTACCAGGCGATCGCCATTCTTGCCGAATGCCACAACGGATGGCGTGGTGCGCCCCCCCCTCCGCATTCGGGATAATTACCGGCTTGCCGCCTTCCATGACGGCCACGCAGGAGTTGGTCGTCCCCAAATCGATTCCAATCATTCTGCCCATAAATTTATGTTACCTCCACGAGAATAGTAGTTAGAAGTAGTAAGATAGCCGCTTTGAAGATGACTGGTGTTTAGCAACTTAACACGGACGACAGCAACACAAGCACACCATCTGTAGTGCGCAACAATTCATCATGCTTCTTGCTGCACGGGTCATATCAAATCCGTGACCTTCTCCGGATTGACGATAGGCAAAGCTACCCTGCTGAAATTGCTCAAGCAGGGATAGGTATTCATCATTGCCAGGGTCCAACTGGACCGCCTGCTGAGCATGATTCAGCGCAGTGACGCGGTTCCCGGTCCCGGCATTGGCAATCGCGCTGGCGAAGAACCATTCCCCGTCCCGCTCGATTTCGGAGAGTAGGCGAAGCGCCTCTAGATATTGGCGGTTCTCCAGAAAGTGGAACACCGCCTGCATGCGCGGCGATTTTGCAGTATGCCGTCTTTGCTGCTGCTGGCTTCTGCCGAAATATTCGTTAAACTGCTTGTAGAAATCGCCATCCCCAAAAGGATTACCTTGTCCAAACGGGTTGCCGCCTGGCCCGAAGGGGTTTCCGTTCTGGCCGAAAGGGTTCCCGCCCTGACCAAAAGGATTGCCCCCTGGGCCGTAATTCTGTTGTCCCGAGGAGGTGCCCCCGCCCGGCTGCCCGCCATAGGCCGATCCGCCACCCTGGCGCATGGCCTTGATCTGCTCGTAAGCGGCGTTAATCTTTTGCATTTTGTCGGTGGCCTCTTGGTTCCCCGGGTTAAGATCGGGGTGATACTTCTTGGCAAGTCTCCGATACGCCTGTTTAATCTCCTCGTCGGTTGCCGAAGGAGTGAGTTCCATAATTTTATAAGGATCTGTCATGATGGCCGTTTACCTCTACTTTTTCTTTTTTCGGCTTGTACTTCACCCATACGCCGGAATACAGAATATTGCGGAGAATATTCACATCGCGCTGGAGCGGCAAGGTTTCGAATTCCCGGGTACACTCGCCGATCAGCATCGTCAACATCGGGGTGAAGTCGGTATTGATCTGGGCAACCAGTGGATTATAGCGGTCACGCTTCAAGTCGGAGGCCAAATCCATGCAAGCGTCCATCAAATATACAAATCGCCCTAGAGCGGCTCCCATCCTGTACAACGTCCCGGCCCATTCATCATCTTCCTTCAATACAAACAGCTCCCCGAGCAGTTCCCCGAAGCAATTGGCGGGTAAATCCGGATTGAGCTCGTCCGCTTGCTCAAGTTGTCCCAATCTTTGAAGAGACCGGTCGATAGCGCCGCATTGACGCGGCCATTTGGCCTCTACCCGGGCTTTGCTCTCCTCGAACAATTTGAGTTTACCTTTTGCTGTTAGGCTGCCGTCATCATTCCAGTCGTCCAGAAATTTATAATAGGCCATAATCACATTCATATCCGCCGCATATTCGGTGACGGAAGTCGTA
>DJTQ01000256.1 GCA_002439285.1 Paenibacillaceae bacterium UBA6304 | reverse complement strand
GAAATGACGCCGAGCAACCTGTCCTGTTCATCGACTACCGCCAGCGGTACCTTCGCCGAACTGGTCACTTCAAATAGCTCGTTTAGCAACGTATCAGGCGGTACTTTCGGGCCGTCTTCGATCAGAATATCGCGCAAAGAAGCCCCTGTTTTCAGCGCTTGAGAGGCGTCTTCCGCCGTAATGACACCAAGTAGCCGTTTGGCCCGGTCGATGACGAACAGATTGGAAATGCCTCTTTCCCGCATCAACTGCAGGGCGACCCGGGGTCCGCGGTCCAAGGTCACTGTTTCAGGTCTGCGCATAACCCGCGATGCCGTCAAGACTTTAGACAAGTCGACATCTTCAATAAACCGCTCAACATAGCGGTCCGCAGGCTGGGTTAGCATTTCCTCCGGCGTACCGATTTGCACAAGCTCTCCGTCCTTCATTAATGCGATCCGGTCGCCGATGCGCAGCGCTTCATCCAGATCATGGGTAATGAAGACGATCGTTTTTTTCATTTTTTCTTGTAATTCTAAAAGCTCATCTTGCATATCCCGACGAATAAGCGGGTCCAACGCGCTGAATGCTTCATCCATCAGCAGAATCTCAGGATCGTTGGCCAGTGCCCGCGCCAAGCCGACCCGTTGCTGCATGCCGCCGCTCAGTTGGTCGGGCATGACGTGCTCCCAGCTCTTCAAACCAACCAACTCCAGTGATTTCTGGGCCTTTTCCCGGCGCTCCGATTTATCCACTTTCTGCACTTCCAAACCATATTCCACGTTTTCAAGGACGGTCCGGTGGGGAAATAGAGCAAACTTCTGGAACACCATACTGATGGTTTTGCGGCGTACTTCCCGAAGCTGTGACTTATTCATTTTTCTCAAGTCCTGTCCATGGATCAGCACTTCGCCTGAAGTGGGCTCGATCAGACGGTTAAGCATCCGTACCAGGGTGGATTTACCGCTGCCCGACAACCCCATGATCACGAAGATTTCGCCTTCATTGATGCTGAGACTTACCCGGTTAACGCCGACCATGATATTTTTTTCTTTCGCAAGTCGTTCCTTCGTATATCCTTGCTCCAGTAGTTGAATGCCTTGCTCGGCACCTGGTCCGAACAATTTACTTAATCGGTTGACTTTAAGGATTTCATTTCCCATACATTCACCCCTTTTGAATTCTGCAAATTTCATTTCTCTACATAGACACAGTTAATTTTCGCCGCTTCGTGTCAATTCATGCTTTTAGTGTAGCAAATAACCAAGCTTTTAATCAATTCTTAAAACCGTACGTATAGAACGTACAGAAAAAACTGTACATAAAGAATCTTTACATACCTACCGAATGCTCCTAAATGCTACCCGGTTCACTTCTTTACTTTTGGGCATCCTTTTCTTAAGATAGAATAAGTATTCGTCCGCCTGTGAAAGCGCCTGCGGAAATGAGGATACTGGATTGCGCAATGATAGGAGGTCGCACGCATGAGCTTGGACCAGCTCACACCGGAACAACATACCGAGTTATTAAAAGTGCGTAAGCGTGTTATAGAAGCGATTGGAAGAAATATGGACTTATATGGGATATCTTTGTCAACGGGCCATTTGTACGGGCTACTTTTTTTTGCCGACAAGCCGATGACCTTGGATGAAATGGGAATGGAAATGAAAATGAGCAAGACAAGCATGAGTACGGGGGTGCGCACCCTGCTTGACTTGAAGATGGTAAATAAAGTTTGGGAGAAGGGCTCCCGTAAAGATTTGTACGAAGTTGAATATGACTGGTATCAGACGTTTACCGATTTCTTTGCAATCAAATGGAGAAAAGCGGTGGAAACCAACATCCTGGTACTTCGCCGTGCGATCCAGGAAATCAATAAGTCTATGGCTGGGGAGAATAGTCCACAGGAGCCTTTTCGTTCTATTCTCGAGGAAGATCAGCGCAAGATGGGCGAGGCCGTCAAATATTACGAATGGCTGGACCGATTGATCGATGTGATGGAGAGCGGCGAGATATATAACCTGGTGCCGAAGGAGTAAGAGAAAAGCGAGATCCCGAAGAGGAATCTCGCTTTTTTTGTTGTCAGCACCTGATTTGGAAATTTAACGGACATGAGGGACGCTATCCGTCGCTAAATTAGGCATTTTAGAATATAACGGACACCAGAGACCTTAATGGAGCTTAAAAACCAGTTTCGCCGCTTTTTGAAGGGAATAAGGTCTCCTGAGTCCGTAAGAATTATAGAATCTTGATTTTTCTATAAATAAGGTCTCCTATGTCCGCTAGAACGGCAAGAGCTGCGATTCACCATATACCCCGATATCATCCAGCATCACTCGTCCGGTTCCTCCGGTGAGGCGGAAGGTAAGCCGCGAGATGCCGGAGGACGGGGTGAATTCTGGGTTCGCATCGATGAAGGCGGCTAACGGCAACTGATAAGTTTGAAAAACCGCCTCGGTCGGATTCTTGTATTTGCCGTCGGACAGGTGCAGGTCCAGCCAGGGGTGGAGCGTATAACTGGTTTCCGGCAAGGGCAGAATCGGCATGAAATTCGACAGGGGGAGCCGAACGGTGACCCCGTCCCGGCTCTCCAGTTCTACTTCGATATCCAATTTTTGAGGAGTATCCCCGCTATCCTCGTTTGTGTTCCCGCTCACGGACATCGTGTTCATCTCATAACTTCGATCCGATAAGGAAAAGGAGAGAGTTTGCGCCGGTCCCGAGACCGGAGATGGTGCCGCGCTATCCCAACTTAAACTGTAGGTGGATACAACCTCCGTCTGATCGTCCCTTTCCAGCACTGCACCCCGGGTGCCTTTCCCGGACTGGCGGCGGTTTTTGGCCTCTTCTTCCTTCCAAACGATATCCTGTCCTTCGGCTACGCCGCCTCCCGGCAAGGTCATTCGGTTCAAATCCTCATCGAACCGGGCCCAGCTTACCATTTTCCCGCTCTCAAAACGATTGAAGTACGCAGTTTCGGGCAGCCAGGACAATCCGGTTCTATAATCCAGGAACAAAGGAAGATACTGTTCTTGCCTGTGAAGCGTGGTCTCCAGAAAAGCGGAAATATACACCTTTGCAATTGTCCGTTGTTCTGCAGCGGGCATTAAGTCTTTCCGGCTCAGAAGAATCCCCTTAGGATAGCTGATATCCCGGCCGCCCCATCCGGTATTGAACTGGCTGTGGTTGGCATCGGCGATGTATAGGGATGTTTTAAAGGAGGAATCATCTGCCGAAAATGACGTACGCGCATATTGACGCTCTCCGTCAAAATCGTTGACATCGCCATCACGTGCACCCTGCAGTGTCAAATAGTTGACATTCTTCAGCTTGGCATAATTTCCGTCAATCTTTTTATCGGTCGGGGCGATGGCTGCGATGGCGCGGATATGGTATTGACCGATGTCTTCCAGCGTCTTATCGGCGGCAAACCACCGTTTGTAGTCGGAAGCCATCGAGACGGCCTGACCGCCCCGGGAGTGTCCGATCAAGGCGACTTGCCCAAAGTCAACCCGCCCATAGAACGGCGTATCCGGGTTCGCCGCAAAGTTGCCGATTTGCTGCAAATGCTTGAGCAGCATCCAGGCCCGTACCTTCATGTCGTTGTCCGGGATTCCGGTCCAGACAGAATAATTGAGGAAGTTCTCATCCACGGACACCGCGATGAATCCCCGACTTGCAAGCAGGTTCCCCAAATACGAGTATCCGTCATCCGAGTAGTCCTCCATTAAATGATTTCCATGGACGATCAGGACGAGTGGATAAGATCCTGAGCCTTCCGGCATCCATACTCGCCCATTCAACGGAAGCGCTTGTTCGTCGAACCCCCAATAGAATGTTCTGAACTTAGACCATTTTTTGATATAAGCGGAGGCATCCACCGAGCTTGAGATGAGATCGGTATCTTTCCCGTATTCCGGTTGCCATACGTCATTTCCGCTTCCGTAATAAAACGATTCGACATGGTAATTGCCCGGTTCGCCGGGGTTCAAGGCGGTGATCTCCGAATAGGCCGGAACTTCAAACGAGATAACGGGCTCGTTAGGATCGGGCCACACCGCGGCGGTTAAACCGGCCAGCAGCAAAACGCCGGCCAGGCAAGTTTTGATCCGCAGTCCAACCTTCCGGGATGTCAACAATCCGGCCAAAAGGCCGATAATCACCCCGGCAAGTGTCAGAGCCCCGGACACGATAGCCGAGATGGCGAAGTCCTCATCCTCTTGGTAGAAGATAAGGAAGACAGCGGCCAAATCGAAGATAATGGTGCCAAGATACAGGCGGGGGACGGGGAGTCCGATCAAAGCCAGTATAAGGGCGACTAAATGGGCGGCCACAAACAGCGCTGCTGTTCCGATGAAGGCGAAGGTCAAGGTGTCAAAGGAGGTTCCCAGACCTGTCGGCATGCCTAGCGCGGCAAGGATAAACGCGAAGATGCCGGCCCCACAGGGACCGGCCATGCTGATTCGCCAGAACGCGGTATCGTACCGGTACGTTCGACGGATACGTTCAAGCAGCTTTGAACGAAACGGTATTTTTGGTTGCTTGATGACATACTCTGTCCGAATTTCAAGTTCCATGGCTTCCCCCAGCTTTTCTCTATATAAATTGGCTGATCATTGCGCGTCGTAACAACCTTCATTGTAACATGCGCAAAGGAGGGAGAGAACAGGAGAATACCGGGTAAAGGGTCATCGGCTTCGCCCCGGTTTGAATCGGATGAAGGACCAGATGAACAGGACAAACATGACCGTGAGACAGACCGCGATACTAATTCGGTTTTGCTCGTCGAAGAGGAAGAGAACCGCAATGACGGATAAGCAAATCACGGTCAGGAACGTAATGTACGGATATCCCCAAACCGTAAATCCAGGCTTGGCCGGGTAGGTTTTGCGGAGCTTCCACTCCGACAGCAAGATGCTGATCCAGACCAGCAGCACGACAAATCCGGGCACCGCCATCAGCAACCGGAACACGTTATCCTGAGCAACATAGGCAATCATGGAGCCTATGATCAATACGACGGCGCACACCTTAAGGCTGTTGACCGGCACGCCTTTGGAGGACAGACGGGCCAGGCCGGACGGTGCCTCTCCATCGACAGCCATCGAATGCAGCATCCGTGTTGCTCCGTAAATCCCTGAATTGGCGGCAGATAGAACGGCTGTAATCAGAATGAAATTCATCAGATGCGCCGAGCCCTGCAAACCTGCGGAAGTAAGTACTTGAACAAACGGGCTGGTATGCTCGTTTAGGCTATTCCACGGAATTAATCCGCAAATAATCAGAATCGGCAAAGTGTAGAAGAGGATGACCCGTAAAATGAAGCTTTTCACGACTTTAGGAAGTACTTTCTCCGCATCCTGCGCTTCCGACAGCGTTAATCCGATCAACTCGGAGCCGCCGTAGGAGAACATGACAACCAACAACGCGGGAAAGATCGCGGTCCAGCCGTTCGGAAAAAAGCCGCCATAATCGGTGAAATTATGAGACCAAGGCGCGCTTGCTCCCGGAAGAACTCCGAATAGAATGCAGGCACCCAGCACAATGAACACGATAATCATGGCGATTTTGATTCCTGCGAGCCAAAATTCGAATTCCCCGTAGCCTCCGACGCTCATCATATTGATGGCCAGGATAAATCCGGCACTCGCCAGACTGAGGATCCAGAGCGGAACATCCGGAAGCCAGAACTGCAGGAAGCTCCCCGCGGCGATCACTTCAATGACACAAACGGCGAGCCACATGAAACAGTACAGCCAGCCAACGATAAAGGAGAGGCGTTCGCCGAACGCTTTCCGAATAAAGTCCTTCATGTTGAGCCCGGGGTATACGGTTGCCATTTCGGCGATGGCTCCCATCACGACCAAGAGCAGTAATCCGGCGAGGATATAGGATAAGACAACGCCCGGTCCGGCTACGCTGACGGTTTCGGCGCTTCCTTTAAATATGCCGGTACCGATCACTCCGCCCATCGCCATAAAGCTGATGTGTCTTGGAAGTAATTTTTTTTGTAAGGGAGTGGGATTGGATTTCAATAGTGGAAGCCTCCTGAATACTAGATGTAATAGAGTTGTACTGGACTATCTTACAACAAATAAGGGTCATATGTAATGAATATACCCTTGTTGTTTAGTATCATTTTTCGTTGATTGGGCAGATAGAAACCTTGTCGCCATTTCCTTAGAATGAAGTTAGACGGAGAAAGCAGTTAGGGGAGGAACAGATATGGCGCAGCTATCCGTAAAAAAATCGCTAGAATCTTCGGTAAGAGGGAAGCCTAACGGATTTACCCGCTTTTTTAGGCAGATCGATTTGCAGCTCATGGTTATACCGGCATTAATTTTGATCTTTATTTTTAGTTACATCCCGATGTACGGCATTCTGATGGCTTTTCAGGATTACAAAATCGGAAGAAGCTTCTCCAGCAGTCCTTGGGTAGGCTTCAAGCATTTCAGCTACTTTTTTAATTCTCCGGAATTCGGGATCGTGATGAGAAACACGATTGTCATTAGTTTTCTGAAATTTCTCATCGGCTTTCCGGCTCCGGTTATTCTGGCCCTCATGCTGAATGAAGTCCGGAAAATGGCCTTTAAACGGATTGTGCAGACGATTACTTATTTGCCTCACTTTATGTCCTGGGTTATCCTGGGAGGTTTGGTCAGCGCAATGCTGGCGGTGGATAACGGAAGCGTAAATATGCTTCTGGAGAAGCTGAGTTTCATAGACAAGCCGATTAACTTCTTGTCGCTACCACAATATTTCTGGGGCATTCTCGTAACAACCAATGTCTGGAAGGAGATCGGATTTGGCTCCATTGTATACCTTGCGGCAATCGCCGGGGTAGATCCGAATACATATGAAGCCGCATCGATCGATGGTGCGAGCCGATTCAAGCAAATTTATTTGATTACGCTTCCATCTATTATGCCCGTTGTCGTCATTTTCATGATTCTGGCCATCGGTAACCTGCTTAGCGCCGGCTTTGAGGACATCCTGATTCTCGCCGCCAATCCGGCCATCCGGGATGTGTCCGATGTATTGGATACCTATGTGGTGCGAGTCGGGATCGATAATTACCGATACTCCTATGCAACTGCCGTCGGAGTATTCAAAGCCGTAGTTAGCGTCGGTTTGCTGTCCATGGCTAATTTTATAGCGCGGCGGTCCGGCAACAGTTTGTGGTAATCCGGGATATAATCAGAGGAGGTTGCTTGCTATGAAGGACACCTTGGGTGATCGCATTATGGTAATTTTTATCTACGCATTTCTTATAGTGCTAGCGGTTTCAACGCTATATCCTTTCTTGAATGCCGTTGCAGTATCTTTTAACCAGGGGATCGATACTTCCAAAGGCGGGGTTACGCTCTGGCCGAGAGTATTCACCTTGGAAAACTACAAAGTTGTATTTAAAGATGACCGTCTCATGAGCGGATTTCTAATCTCGGTTCTCCGGACCGTTGTCGGTACCGCATCCGCGATCCTGTGTACGGCGATCTTCTCTTACGGGATGTCCAAAAAAGAACTGATGGGCCGAAAATATTATATGATTATGTGCATCATTACGATGTACTTTGGCGGCGGACTGATTCCATCTTTCATGCTGATCCGAAATCTCGGCATGATGAATTCGTTTTGGGTTTTCATCATCCCTTCGCTGATTGGCGTGTGGAACATGATCATCTTCAGAACGTTCTTCCAAGGTCTTCCGAACGGGTTGGAGGAATCGGCAAAAATCGATGGCTGCGGCAACTGGGGAACTTTGTTTCGAATCGTCCTCCCTTTGTCGGGTCCGGTCATCGCCACCCTGGCGCTGTTTACCGCCGTATATCACTGGAATGAATGGTTTTATGCCGGAATTTATATTTCCGATCAGAATAAGTACCCGATTCAGACGATCTTGCGGCAGATTTTATTATCCAATATCGTTTCCGAACAAGGGGGAGGAGGCTTGGACTCTTCATCGCTTGCCCACTTGCAAAGAGCTAAAACGATAACAAGCAAATCGCTCTCTATGGCGACCATGATCGTTGCAACGCTTCCGATTATTTGCGTGTATCCTTTTGTACAGAAGTATTTTGTTAAGGGCGTTTTGGTTGGTTCGCTGAAAGAGTAGGCCACAGGAGGCAACCGACATTCAAACGGGTTTAGAGCACAAGCTTTAACCATAGATCAAATCAACGGTATTCTGAAAGGGGAAAGCAGCGCTATGATGAAGAGGAGAAAATGGCTGGTAACTGTTGTATCGGTACTGACAATTATCGCACTGATTGCTGGATGCTCTGGTAAAAACAGCAACAATGCAAAGCCGACGGACCAGCCCGGCAACAATGCGGAGCCAGCAAACACAGAGACCTCCGAGGGACCGAAGCTCTATGAGCTCGGGAAAGAACCGCTTAACATTTCTCTATTCGGTAGTTATGACTGGTACACGATGCCTAAGTGGGGCGAGGATGCCACCACGAAATGGGTACAGGACAACATGAAAGTCACCGTAACGGAAGTGCCGAACGGCGGGAATGCCGCGCAAAAGCTGAATACGATGATCGCTTCCGGCGAATTGCCCGACATTGTTTGGGGCGAGCGGGGCACCGATGTGGAACGACTCCGCGAAGCGGGTTTGCTTGTGCCGCTGGATGATTATATCGATAAATATCCTAACTTGAAAAAATGGCTCGATCCGAAGGCCTTGAACATGCTCCGCTCTCCGGACGGCAAGCTGTATCAATTCCCGAACTGGTATACGAACCGGCCGAACGGTAATGCGGGCTGGGTTGTAAACAAGGAGTATTATACGGCACTTGGTTCGCCAAAGCTTGAAACGACGGATGATCTGTACGCCTATTTGAAACTAGTCAAAGAAAAGTATCCCGACGTGATTCCGTTCGAAACCGACCTCGCTGCTGAAGGACATGGTCTGGACCAGATTTATTCCGCGTTTAAGGAAAACAACTTGGGCTTCGGCAGATTCTTTTCCGTACCGGATGGCGATAAGATGACATCGATCTATAAGGATGAGCCTTACCGCGAGTCCGTGTTATATGCCGCAAAACTGTTCCGCGAAGGTTTGATGACGCAGGATGCATTTACGCAAACCCGTGACCAGGTGGATGAGAAATTGGTGAATGGCCGGGTAGCGGTATATGCAACAGCCAACCCAACCGTTTATGCCATGGCTGCGGATACCGAGCTTAGAAAGAAAGATCCGTCTAATCCGAATTTGGGCTACATGATGGTTTGGCCAATTCATAAAGAAGGCTTGGATAAGAACAAAATTTATCCGGGGACTTATAACCAATTGGGCTGGAACGCAGCCGTCATCACTACGAGCGCCAAAGATCCGGAAGCGGTCTTCGCCTTCCTTGACTGGTGGACCGGTCCGCAGGGAACAACACTGCAATTCTGGGGTGTCGAAGGCGAGTACTGGCAAGGATATGAAGCGGATGGATATACGCCTAAATTCACCGAGAAATATGCTACACAAAAAGATAAACTCGCCGAATACCAGAAGTTCATGGATCCGCTGATGTGGGTTGGCAACACTGTGTTTGCTGATGACACGAAAGGCAAATACGAGTCCACGCTGGCTGAGAACGAGCGTAACTGGGCGACTTACTGGCAGTATCAAATCACCTGGAAAACGCAAGGGGACGCTACGGAATTCGTCAATATGCCGCCTAGCCCGGACAGCGAAGCAGGCATTGCGTTCCAACGCGCCAAAGATATCTGGGATCAAGTGAGAGCACAAACGCTGTTTACGAAGAACGACGAAGAAGTGCTCGCCCTGCTTGACAAGGCTCACGAAGATACGATGTCCGCAGGCTTCCAAGCAACCTTGGACCACTTCGCCAAGAAGTGGAGCGAGAACAAAGCGATGATCAACGGTAATTAATTCTTATCCGGAAAGGGCCTGGTTCAACGGGCCCTTTTTTCTATCACTCTCGAAATAGAGAGGTGTCTATTCAGGAACATATTGGAACGGTATACTGATCTCAAGAGCAAGAGCCTATCCTTAGGAGGATCCTCATCATGTACAAAGTATTGTTGGCCGACGACGAATTACTTGATCTGGAAGGTATGAGGCGATTTATTCCTTGGTCTGAGTTGGGGCTTGAAGTAGTTGAAGCCGTCAGCAACGGATTTATGGCTTGTGAAGTAATGGATCGCCATCCGATCGATATTCTTGTTACAGATGTAAATATGCCGAATATGTCAGGACTCGAACTGGCCAAAATCGCCATCGAAAAGAAGTCGAATGTCAGAATTATTTTTGTAAGCGGTTATCAAGACTTTCATTACGTCAAGGAAGCTCTATCTTTAAAGGCATGCAGTTATGTCCTAAAACCGATGGATGATATGGAATTGATTGATTCCCTTCGCGGAATTACCGAGGAATTAAAGTTGGAGGAGCAGCAACGGGAAGCTGAGGAGAATTACCGCCATATGAAGCCAATGGCCCAAAACGATTTGCTTGTGAGGCTGCTGGAAGGGGAATTGGTCTGGGACCGCTCCGATAGTCTGATGAAACTGGCTGCTTCCTACGGGCTTAATCATTTGGAGGGACCGTTCCGTTCCGCCGTGCTTGAAATTGACGATTTACACTGGCTGAAATCCAAAGAGATGGAGAACGATGCCCATAAACTTGAAAATTGTCTCAAGCAAGTCTACGAGATTATTTATAGCAACGGACTTTACCACTGCAAGTTGACAAGAAACCGACTAGCCGTCGTTCTGCATGGGCAGGGTCTGGATCGAAGTCTGGAAGAAATCCGCGGGTCAATCGATTCTACGATCTCGATGTCAGTAACCGTAGGTTTGGGGGAAGAAGTCGAGCACATCTCCGCGCTGACGCAATCCTATAAGCAGGCGTTGGAAGCCCTGGACGGTAAAATGTTCTTTGGCCGGGGGCAAGTAATCAATTATGAAGATGTTCGAAGAGCACCTGAGCTAAACGACGCCAAGACGCTGGATATCCGGCTGGATGCCTTGTTCAAAGCGATGTCGAATTACGATCTGGTCCGGGTTCACGACGAAATCGACAATTTGTTCAAGTCGGTCTCCACGCTGAGGTCTAAATTTACGGTGTATAACCTGGCGATGTATATCGTATTCAAGCTTGATCATTATCTGCAAGGATTAGATGAGGATCTGTTCGAGATGCTGGGAATGGAGCTGCATAGCTTGGATGTTGTCCTTAAATTCGAGATGATGGGCGATATCCGTTCCTGGCTGGTTCGTAAAGTGTTTGAAATATCGGAGAAAATCCGCAAGAAGCGCGCAACCAAGAACAGCCGGCTGATCCGGGAAATTTTGAAGACGATGAAGGAGCGTACGAAGGAGAATATTACGCTAAAGGACATTGCGGAGCAATTCTCGTTCTCCCCAAACTACCTGGGACATTTATTCAAAGAAGAAACAGGCAAGAACTTCAGTGAAATGCTGATCAGCATGCGCATGGAGCAAGCCCGGGAATTACTCAAGAACCCAACGTTAAAAATCTACGAGGTTGCCGACCAGGTCGGCTATCGATATATGCCTTATTTTAGCAGGCAGTTCAAGGAAACCTACGGGATTACCCCGATGGAGTTCCGTAAAGGAGAGCAATGACGAAGAACAGGATCATGCCCAATTCAGACGAGAAGCAGGATAAATATATTCCGTTCGGTTATAAGCTGATGCTCACCTATATGGTGTTTATTATTTTGCCGGTGATCGCAATCGGTTACTTTTCGCATTCGATGTACCAGGACTCGATCCGTCAACAAACGAGGAACAACATCCGTGGGACCCTATTGCAAATGAAGGATAATATCGAGTACAAAATGGCGGACGTGGACCGGATCTCCTCTATGCTGTACGGCGACTATTCCCTGATCCAACAACTCAGAGTCTATGAAAAAGGATGGGACAGCTATGAACGGACCACCAAAATCATTATGCCCAAGTTTTCCATCGCATTGAACTCCACCGGGCTGAACATCGCGATGTTTTTGTTTTTGGCAAATGAATCGCTTCCCGAAGTCTATCACGGGTCCATCGAAAACGAGCGGCCGGAGGATTTTGAAGGGAACTATAATATATTTCATTTGACCCGGATTCA
>DJTQ01000254.1 GCA_002439285.1 Paenibacillaceae bacterium UBA6304 | reverse complement strand
GGCTACGCCGACACCCGCCCCGCCGCCGACAACACCACCGCCGTGGGTCGGCAAAAGAACCGCCGCGTAGAGATCACTGTGCTGCGCCAGTTGCAGCAGTGAGTGGGATGCGGTTAAGCATAAACCTTGCATCAGCAGACAAAGCTTCCTCCGGGATCCGGGGGAAGCTTTGTTGCTTTATTTTTTCGTCGTAAGTTGGAAATTGCATAGTTCCTCTGCCCAAAAACTCCCCTGAGCGAGGGAATCGGCATCGATCTCCTTAAGTCTCTTAGCAATCCATTCTAATGAATTTTTAGTTCTCATTTCCATCAAGATCCCGGGAGTCAGTATGGGGAAAAGAGAAAAACCTTGATTGGGTGACGATCACTCGATCAAGGTAGTACGTTATTTACCTACCAAAGTAATTAACCGCATCAGATTTAGTCTTTATATCTCTATGCAATATGTACTCAAAGTAATCCTCAGCGATTCCGTTCTTGGGACTGATATTATAAAAACATTCTATAAAATGATTAATTAAC
This sequence comes from Paenibacillaceae bacterium UBA6304, assembly GCA_002439285.1. Lineage (GTDB taxonomy): Bacteria > Bacillota > Bacilli > Paenibacillales > Paenibacillaceae > Fontibacillus. The sequence continues at coordinate 11,115 of DJTQ01000254.1, read as the reverse complement.
TCATCATCGACATTTTCAATTGGAGCAGGTAAATACTTTGCACCTTCAAAAATATATGCGTGTTTATTTACAAATGAAACAGCATCAACAATACAATCCCATTTGGCCTCATTTTCTTCCTGTTCATCCATTTGCATTTGAATAAATAATCCTCCGAATTCTGTTCCATCATCTAATGAATTGTATATTTCATCTGCTGTGGGAATTTTTGTTTCAAGCCATTCCCAACAAATATCCAAGGCCTTTCGGGCATCTATATAATAATTATTTCCATGTAAAGTTTGAATTACAAACTCGCTAAGCCCCAGATAATAAATAATTTGCTTGTCCGAAGATAGACCTGTCCATTTATCCATAATCAATACCTCCTGTTATTAGATTAATTTTCCAGATTATCGGTAGGGAAAACACTTCTTCTCTTAGCGTGGGAGAGAGAGACTTCAATGCTGTATAGACTTTTGAAGGTAGTACCCAGTTTATTCTCCTTAATGAAAACCCGCAGTTGTTCTTTTGACCAAGGTCCCGTGTGTTCTCCCAACCTTTCTATTACTTCCATTTTAATGGGTTAGGAGTTTACACAAACTATTTTACAAACTCGCTCTGTCGCCTGCTCCCGTAACTTCCTTGCTTGCTGACAGTAACCACGAATATCCTCCATAAGCTGTTCGTATGCTACGCGAGCCTTGGCAATAGACCTCATTTCTTTTTCTGCATCCTGCGCCAGTTGCTGGTTCTTCAACACTTCTAATATTACCTATTCCCGTTTTGCCGTTCGTTTCGTCCACCTTTGATTTTGGGCACGCAAAAAAAGCTCATTCCTTACTAAAGGTTCAAGTGGGAAAGAGCTTTTGAAAGTTTATCAAGTGTTTAAATTGTTTTGTGTTTGGTTTGTTGGTTGTATTGTACGATCTTGTTGTTAAAAATGTAAAGAGTGCTATTCTTAAAATTCACTAAGCACTATTCGATATTAGAACTATTATTTTGTAACCATTGCCGAGCTTCTTCACCTACAAGAATGTTTGGAGATTCTGGCGTTCCGATATTGATACTTTTAATAAAAGCTTCTTCTAGGCCGCGAAGTCCTATTAACTTAGCTCCTTTTAGCAATGTATCCTTAAAAGATGATGAACTGACATCCGCATTATTTAATGTTACATTTCGAAAATCCGTAAGATACAAGGAACAAGCAACCAACTTTGAATTTGTCAAATTAGCATTTAAAAAAACTGCTTCAGAACAATCGGCTTTAGCAAATCTTGCACCTTGAGCATCTGCATTTGTAAAATCTGAATATGACAAATCTGCTTTATAGAAATCAGCATTAATTAAATTTGTGTTTTTAAACGTCGATGAACACAACAATGATGAAGACATATCAATTTTTTTTAAATCCATACCATCAAATGTACATGCGGTCAAATATGCTTGATCTAATGGATATCCCACTAAATCTATGCTGCGAAAGTCTATTTCATCTACACCTAATTTCTCGCCTTTTTCTCCGATTGTTTCAATCCACACTCGATGTGAGTCTAATTGTCTTATAAGTTCTTCTTGACTAGATATCTCCATTGTCAGCGCCACCTTTTTATTTAAGGATACCAAATAATTCGCTCTGAAACTTCCGCATCTATTATAGCCTCTTTTAACTGTTTTACGTGTTCAGGAATTAACTCTCTTGTATCAATAATTACGTTATGACCACGATCAAATTCCTCGTATATTTTACCCATAGATTTTTTGACCGTAAATGCTCCCTTTTTTGGTGACGTGTGTCCATGAGGATAAGATTCAAAGCTCTTCACATCCCACTTTTGACTAGTAGTTACATCAATAAATTCAGCACCTTTATTTTCCTGAGGGTCACGTATAATCTTCCCTAACTTACCCAGTTTCTCTAAATCCAGTCCTATCTCTCTTTCTTTCAAACCTTGATCCCTAATTTCACCACCATGTGAAGGATCTCCTGCTAAATCATCCAATTCCTTCTGGGTTCTACCCCCGGTATAATTTCCATCCTTATCAAAAAGATTAGGCTTATTACCTTGTCCCGTCCCCTCAACCCTCTCCTTCCCTTCTTGTTCATTCATATATTCAATATAATTCTTCTGGATTTGGCTCTTAGAGTATGAAATCGTGCCATCCGCTTCCCAGGCAGGAACTCTCATTCTAATCCCGTCGGGTGTCACGAATTCATAATTCCTAAATTGCTCCGTTATTTTAGGTAGGTACTCCAGAAGCTCTTTGGAGGACTTGGAGGCAAGCTTCGCACCTTTCACACCTGCTATGGCCGCCGCCTTCACTAGCATGACGGCTGAAGCCGCCTTGGCTAAAGCTCGACCGTAACTGACGCTTTCTTCATAGGAAGCTTTGCCGCTTAGTACCTTGCCCGAGAGTTCCTTAATTTCTTTAAACGGGGCGATAAACTCCTTGGCAAGTTCTTCTCCAAGCATCGTTTTAATAGACTCATAGGTAAGGGTGCCATTCTCAATGTCTTTAGCCAAATCGTAATAGTGCGGAAGGGTTTCTGTCCAGAATTTTATGTTATTCGGATTATTGGCCCAGCCCCCTTCCAGCGCTTCTCCGAGATCTTCCGACAGTTGGCTGAGGATGCCGTCTCCAACGCCTACCATCGTTATCGACGCAATCGTTCCTCCGTTATTTATCACCAACTCCGGGTTGTTACGTATTCCTAGTCCTTTCTCGGCCAGAGCTAATTCAAGCAACTCTTTCGTTACTTTACCGTCTACTTTGAACTCATACTTGCCCGATTCGGACTGTGCCCTCCAAACCGCAGCTACCGAACTGACCGTATTAGCAATATGCTGATACCCTGCAACCGCGATAAGAAGTTCCTCGTTATATTTCCCGGTGATCTCTCCATGGTAAATATTCAAATCCTTCAAAACCTGTTGCATCTTCCGGATATCCTCTTCAGGTACCAGGCGGTTATATGCTTCCAGTTGCTCCTCTAGTTTCCGCTGCTGTTCAGCGGCTTGCTGGACTGCCGCCTCGATCCGGCTATAGTTATTCCTCGCCCAATTCCGGTAATCCCCGTTAAACAATCCGACGGCAATCACCATGCGAAGTTCACTCTCTGAAGGCATAGACGAAAAATCATGCTTTAGTGGGTTATAATCACAGGCCGTAAGAGGGGAACCTTTGTAAAAAGCCGCAAGGCTCACTCCCGCACTATACCATTCTTCCGATATGCCCAAATCCGCCAGGGTACTTCTCTGTTTGTCCGCCAACTTATGTATATAACCTGTATACATTTCATTACCATAAATCTCGTAGACTTGATAGGCTGCCTGATGGCGGGCGAGCTCTTCAAAAGCCTTCGCAATAAGAAATGTTCAGTTAAGTCCTAACAATGTTACCTAAATAGTTGCGATTCTTTTTGATAAACCGGAAGAAAACGAAGATAATAAAAACCAGGTCAATCATGGTGGTATCTGACCATAATCAACCTAGGAAATGTATCACATTAGCATTATTAGGGTATAAAATTAAAGCATTTGATGTGCGTACAACCGAAATGAAAAAATCTTTATACGGGTATTACATGGGTTATATATGTTATTTTTGTGCATTGGGTTTAATCGCTACTAGGGTACCCCCACACACATATATCCCCACCTTTAACATGGAGTCTACATCTCATTTCATCATTCTAATTTGAATCTCTTTCTGATATTCTTCAAACATTCCATAACTTCAACCTTTTGAACTTGGTTTTTCTCTAAATATTCCATACTGTACTTTTCGATATAAGTATAGAATTCTGCTTCTTCCATTATCACTTCCTCATTAGTTATATCATAGCTTATGGATACTCTATTCTCTCCTATATAATATTCATCTTCAGGCGTATAATAAGCTGACAAAGCACACCCCAATGACTCAGACCCACAAACATTGTCCCCAGATTCAAATTGGAATTCACTTAACATTCTAAATGGTTCTCTCGTATTTGAATCAAAAAATCCCATTGATAAAAAAAGTTGACGAATAATCCACTCTTTCCTTTCCGTATCTGTAACCTGTATGTTTTCATTCATAAAGTTATCCTCCTGTATCAAAATACTGGATAAATCGAGTTAATTTTACCGTTTAACACTAGCCACTCGAATTTTAACCCATTTTCTGCAACCCCACGATTTACTCCTTCTACCGCATGGATACCTGCCTTTTCAGCCCCATTTACCGCTTCTTGTCCCCATTTTACAATGTCCTCATTAGTAATAGGTGGGCCATAAACTGTTTTAGGACGTTGAGCAGTTTTATAAACAACATCCCCATTACTATCCAATTTTAGTTTTGTTCCACCATTTACATAGTCTGTTTCCAATGAGGGTATACGATACTTTATTTCATAAATACTTTCTACTGTAGGATGCGTTTTTGGCTTACCAATAATAAAATCAGAACGGGTCAAGTCATATTTTGCTGCTTCAGCATCTATTGTTTTATAAAAACTATCCAAATTATGTGCACCTTTAACGCTAGGTTTACTTCCCCTTCCAATACCATGTCCATCAACCAAATGTTCAATTAAATCTCTATTATCAATATTAACAGTCCTAGAAAGGGTGTTAACCTCACCCGTACCCTCAACCCTACTCCGCCCTTCTTGTTCATTCATAAATTCAATATAATTCTTCTGCACTGGGCTCTTGGAAGATGAGATTGCGTCATCCGCAACAGAGTCGGGAATCCTCACTCTTAGGCCGTCGGGTGTCACGAATTCATAATTCTTCAATTGCTCCGTTATTTTAGGCAGGAATTCCGAAAAATCCTTAGAGACCTTGGCTGTAAGCTTCACACCTGCTGTGGCGGCTGCCTTCGCTAGCATGACTGCTGAAGCCGCTTTAGCTAAAGCTCGGCCATAACTTACGCTTTCTTCATAGGAAGCTTTGCCGCTCATTACTTTACCCGTCTGTTCCTTAATTTCCTTAAACGGGACGATAAACTCCTTGGAAAGTTCTTCTCCAAGCATCGTTTTAATGGAATCATAGGTAAGGGTGCCATTCTCAATGTCTTTAGCCAAATCGTAATAGTGCGGAAGGGTTTCTGTCCAGTATTTTATGTTGTTCGGGTTATTGGCCCAACTCCCTTGTAGTGCAGCTGCGAAATCCTCCTTCAGTTGACTGAGGACGCCATCTCCGACGCCTACCATAGTAATCGCCGTAATCGTTCCTCCGTTATTTATCACCAACTCCGGGTTGTTACGTATTCCTAGTCCTTTCTCGGCCAGAGCCAATTCAAGCAACTCTTTCGTTACTTTACCGTCTACTTCGAACTCATACTTGCCCGATTCGGACTGTGCCCTCCATACCGCAGCTACCGAACTGACCGTATTAGCAATATGCTGATACCCTGCAACCGCGATAAGAAGTTCCTCGTTATATTCCCCTGTGATCTCACCATGGTAAATATTCAAATCCTTCAAAACCTTCTGCATCTTCCGGATATCCTCTTCAGGTACCAGGCGGTTATATCCCTTCAGCTGTTCCTCCAACTGCCGCTGCTGTTCAGCGGCTTGATGAACTGCCACCTCGATCCGGCTGTAGTTGTTCCTCGCCCAATTCCGATAAGTCCCGTTATACAACCCGACAGCAATCACCATGCGAAGTTCACTCTCTAAAGGCATAGACGAAAAATCATCCTTTAGCGGGTTATAATCACAAGCCGTAAGAGGAGAACCTTTGTAAAAAGCTGCTAGGCTCACTCCCGCACTGTACCATTCTTCCGATATGCCCAAATCCGCCAGGGTACTTCTCTGTTTGTCCGCCAGCTTATGTATGTAACCTGTATACATTTCATTATCATAAATCTCGTAGACTTGATAGGCTGCCTGATGGCGGGCGAGCTCTTCAAAAGCCTTTACAATCTCCTCCAGCTTTCCTCTCGCCCATGCCTGATCCTCTACAGTTCCGGTCTCCATCATCAGCAGAAGAGCGGCGATTCTTGCGTCTTCCTTCACTGCTGCGACTCGGCTTTCCAAGCTTAACTCCCGGAATTCCAGCAGCACTCCTTTGGCAATCTGCACAAGAGAGAGCTTTGATTCGGTAGAAGGATCCCCGGGGGCAGCAATATTCTTCCAGGCCCTATTCTTGAGCTCCTTTAGCCATGCTTGAGCCGCGCCCTTCAAGGTATAGTAAGCCGGTTTGCTTGCCTTTGCTAAAACGACAGCTTTCTTTTCGGTCTCCAGATACTGGTTGGCTACATAGTTTAAAGCCTTGACTTTGTCCCTCATCCGCTCATCCAGCGCTTCCGCAAACTTCATGATCTCATGGAGGTTGTCGCTGACCTCCCTGGCTGCCGCACGCACGTATGACTCCGGGTAATCGGATTCCACACTGCTGAGTAAACGTGTCAATTCATTTGATAAGCCGGTGAGCGAATGCTCTATCGTCTGTCTCAAATGCTCCAGATTACGGGATAGGTTCTCCACTTTGCCGGGCTCTACCCTCTGCTGCATGCTTCACCTCTCTATTTATTATTTTTTTCCAATTAAGATTGTCTACTGGGATTTTATTAAAATAATCCATTTTATGCAATATCCTTCATAACAAAAAAACAGGCCAATTACGATGGAATATCACCGTAATTGACCTGTTATTAACCTGCTTAAGTTTTTCCATAGGGGACTTTTTGGCTCTTATTTCTTTAATTTCTGGCCTACATGCGAAAATAGGGCCCTTTTGGGATCTTATATTTCGCAAACCCGGCTAATATTAGATTTTAGGGCGTCAAATTGTAAAATAAGGCCCTAAAAGTCCGCTAATTTCCATCAACGCCCAGTAATCACACAAATAGCGCCCTGAAAGTCCCTTATTTGCTCGTTGCGCCGCGAAACAAGGGACAGCAACTTGGTAGTCCGTTGCGATTGCGGCCGCGGTTGCGGTTGCGATTGCGGTTGTTCTGCAACGCTAAGCCAATGCCGCGAAGCCTCGGTGGATCCTATGACGGCGATGCACCGTCCGTGCGTGCGCAGCAGCGAGGCACCGCAACAAGACGCCGCCCCTAGCGGGCGGCGTCGCCGCTCACGCCCGCCTCGCCGGAGGCGGCGGGCGTGCCCGCGTCCGCGCCGCGACGCACATCGTGCGCGCCGCGGCGCGGCTTGAGTAGCTGCAGCAGCGACAGCGGCTGCAGCCTCACGGCCACCGGCGCCAGCTCGTCCGGCGCCAGAATCGCGCCGAGCTGGTGATGCTCGCCGGCGTAGATCGCGCGCTGGAGGAACTTGCTCTCGCCCGCGAGATTGCGCACCTCCAGCTTGCAAAATGCCGACTGGATGCGCAGCGCGGCGTGCAGCTCCTCCTTCGTGGGAACCGGCACGCCGTTCACACGCACAATCGACTCGCCGGGCTGGATGCCCAGCTCCTCTGCCGGACTGCCCGGCAGCACGGCCAGTACCTTCAGCCCGCCCTGCGGGTGAACGAACAGCGGACTACGCTGCTGTTCCTCGAAGCGGCTGTACCAGACCAGGCCCTCGTGTAACAGGAAGGCCGCCAGCGCGGCGAGCAGCATCAGCGGCGACCACCAGCCCGCAAGCAATGCCAACGCAATAACGACGATGCCGTACCCGAGCAAGCGGCCGGACGTGATCTTCGCCTTCGCCTTGGGCAGCATGCCGGTCGTTATCTCCGAAAAGCCGATCACGATCGGCAGCGCCATAAGACCGAAGCCGCCTTGCCAGGCGTCTCCTCCGAACAGCGGGGTCCATGGCAAAACGCCGCCCGTCGTATCCGCCGGGATCAATAACAACAGCGGAACAGGCCATAGACTTTGCATTTGATAGCCCCCTACCAACCTTCCGCGTTTGCCTTCGAAGAAGAGCGGTCCCGCAAAAGAAGCTCCCTGCCAGCGGACAAGCAGGCCCTCCGCCAAATGAAGCAATCCGACGAGGCACAGCAAGGCCGGTATATTCAATCCCCTCACCGCACTTACACATTCGGCGATCCAGCCGTTGCCCGTAAATGCCGGAAACAAATTCGATCCGAACTGGATCACGCCCAGAAGCCCGACCGAGTAGGCCAGACACAAATAGCGAACCCTGATTAACAGCAACAAAATCGTTACGATCCAAATACATAAAATACCTTCAACCGTCAGCGTCATTCCTATAAAAGCTGATACCAGCGAAATTCCCAGTCCCGCCAGCAGTCCGCCTACGATAGTGCGCCAGGTCTGGGCCAGCCAGCTATGCAGCTTGACATGGAATAACTTCCGTTCAAGCAACACCTGTCTACGGTAAAGCAACATGATCAATATAATAGAAATATAATAAAACGGCTGCAGAAACAACTGCCCTACCGCCTCCGCCACGTTCCACAATCCTTCAAGCAATAGATCCAATCCGGCTCACACTCCTATCCCTTTCATTGGTTGCCTTCAGCCCCGGCCAACACAGAAAAAAAGAAGGCTATAAATCAGCCTTCTTATTTATTCGACACCGGGGAAGTGATTTCCTTCCGGATAACCTCAATCGCCCGGTTCATTTGATTATCGTTCTTCGGATCCCGGATTTGATCGATAAGGCCCGCCTCAAGCGCTTCGGCCGTCTTCTCGTCAAGTACACCGGTAGCCTGCAGCTTCTCAGCCGCCTGGAATTTCATCAACGCATTCTCCGTGGCTTTGCTGAAATAACCGTCCGTACGCCCCGGATCATAACCGAGCCCTTCCAGCATCGTCTGTGCACTCTTGATATCTTCGCCGAGCATATCGTATTTGTAAGTCTTCTCTTTATTAATCGGTGCTACCGAAAAATAACCCGGCTGCGACACCGCGACATCCGGCTCAATCCCCTTCTTGTGAATCCAGTCCCCGTTCGGAGTCAACCATTTGGCGATCGTTACCTTCAGCAAGCTGCCGTCTCCCATCTCCTTGCTGAAGCTCGTTTGCACGGTACCTTTGCCATAGGTAGCTTCGCCGATCAGCTTGGCACCGGCCGATTCCTGCAACGCACCCGCCAAAATCTCGGAGGCGCTCGCGCTTCCCTTATTCGTAATAACCGCGATCGGGTACGTTTTGCCTACCCCTTTGGACACGGTCTTCTCTCGCTGCTTATTCTTATCTTCCACCTGCACGATCGATTTTCCTTTTGGCACAAAATGCTCTGCCATCTCGATTACGATCTGGAGCACGCCGCCCGGATTGTTCCGCACGTCGATCACCAGCCCCTTCATCCCCTGCTTCTCCAGCGATGCCAGTTCCTGCTTGAAGCGTTCCGCCGTATTCATCGAGAACTCGGTAATTTCGATCACGCCGACTTTGCCCTCTTCCATCCGGGCATATACGGTTTCCAACGCGATGTCATCACGAACAATCTTATACTCCAAATTATTCGTGGAACCCGCACGTTTTACCTTAACTTTGGCCTCGGTCCCTTTCGGGCCGCGAATTTTGGCCACGGCCTCATTCAGGCTAAGCCCTTCAAAGGATTCCCCGTTCACCGACAGCAAAATATCCTTTGGCTTGATCCCGGCTCTTTCGGCAGGCGATCCCTTGATCGGCGAAACGACGACCACATTGCCGTTCTCCATCGACACTTCGGCGCCGATCCCGGTAAACGAGCCTTCGATCTGCTCGGAAAATTGCTGCGCCGTTTCAGGCCCCATATAGGAGGAAAAAGGGTCCCCCAGCGCGTTCATCATTCCGTCGATGGCCCCGTCAACCAACTTCTGCTGATCGACGCCTTCCACGTAATTATTTTTGACCAGTTGCATGGCGGTCTCGATTTTCTTGATGTCAGCTTTGGAGCCCGTCCCTACATTATCGGCAAAAATCCCGCTGCTCAGCGGTCCCGAGCCCGCAAAATTCCATTGCCCCGTCATAGTCAGAGTAAGCAGACAGCTCGCTACCATGGCCACCACTACGAATAAAGCTACTGTACGTTTTTTATACATTTAATGAATTCACCGCCTATGTTTGTCTCCTAAGTATATGTCTCGCATGTAAAGAATATTAATCCACTTGCATGAACGAAAAACGGATAACCCGTCACGCGCGGACGGCTATCCGTTTTCATTGACATTCCTATTTTATTATAAATATGGCATCGGGTCCACAGGGTTCCCGTCGATCCGGACTTCAAAGTGACAATGCGGCCCCGTCGAGTTGCCGGTGCTGCCGACCTCGGCGATCTTCTCGCCCTTCTTCACTTTTTGTCCTTTTTCCACCTTGATGCCGCCGTTGCGGATATGGCCGTACAATGTCCAGACATTATCCCCGTGATCGATGATTACGGTGTTTCCGTAACCGCTCCACCACTCGGCAACGATGACTACGCCGCCTTCAGCCGCGTGAATATCCGTGCCTTGCGGAGCTGCCAGGTCGACGCCGGTATGCGTCTTCTTCTTCCCGGTAATCGGGTGAATCCGCGAACCGTAACCGGAAGACAACCGGGCACCGGTAACCGGAAGGCCCATTGAACCGCCGCTTCCTTTAAAACCGCCTGAGGATGAAGACTTCTTGCGTTTATACGTATAGACTTGCGCTGCCTTTAGTTTGTTTTTCTCTTTTTCCAAGGAAGCCCGCTTGGTTGCAAGTTCTACGAGCAGAGTCTCCTGCTCTTCGCTGATATCGTCGGATTCTTCGATCTCTGCATAGTATTTAGAAATAAGTTGCTGCTTCTCGTTCTCTTTCTCTTCCAAGATGCTCTTGCGCGATTCCGCATCGGCATATAATGTCTTCACTTTGGCGTAATCATATTCCAGTTGCTTCTGCTGCTCATCCAGCAGCACTTTATCCTGCTTATGCTCATCTAACAGAACATGGTCCTGGTTGGCAATCGCCTGTAAAGAATCGGCACGCTCCAAAAAGTCCGTAAAGCTGGTCGATGACAACAGCACGTCCAAATAGGAAACGGCCCCATCTGTATACATCAGGCGTACTCTCGAGTCAAGAAGATCCGACCGTTCCGCGATCCGAGCTTTGGTATCATCAAGCTTGACTGCGGTATCCCGCAGGCTTTGTTCCGTATTCTCGATATCGACCGAAATTCGGGCCAATTCATTGCTGACGGTATCGATTTGCGCCATAACTTCTTTTAAATAATTGGTGTTCTTATTCACGTAATGCTGGGCCGTCTGCTTCTGGTCCGCGGCTTTC
>DJTQ01000035.1 GCA_002439285.1 Paenibacillaceae bacterium UBA6304 | reverse complement strand
GATGTAGAATAGAAGAGGGAAGACCTTATAATATATTCAATAAGAACACGACTTTAACAGCGGGTGAAATCCCATACCCATACCTCCTCACTCACGAACGTAGAAGTCCGAACCCCAAAGGCGCCGTCAGGCGTTTTTCTTGACCGGGGGAAGGTAACACCAGGTATGCTTATTGTGGTTGGGAGTGAGAATGCCTTTCTTGTCAAAAGATTGGTCCTATACTATAATGAGCAAAAGAATTATCGGATTTTAGCTCTTTACAGTTTAACAGTTTAAAGGGGGAACGCATCATGACATTACGTTTTTTAACCGCCGGGGAGACACATGGTCCCCAGCTTACAGCTATTATTGAAGGTTTACCGAGTAACCTGAATCTTAATTTTGAGGCACTCAATTTCGAACTGGCCCGTCGCCAGAAGGGTTACGGGAGAGGTCGGCGGATGCAGATCGAGAAGGACACAGCGGATATTGTCGGCGGCGTACGGCACGGATATACAACCGGCGCACCGGTGGCTCTTGTTGTTGCCAATAACGACTGGACACACTGGCGCAACATCATGAACATTGAGCCCATTGAGGGCACGGATGAGGAGAAGCGCCGGGTGCACCGCCCACGTCCGGGTCACGCCGATTTGAACGGCGGTCTTAAATACAATTTGAAGGATCTCCGCAATGTCCTGGAACGCTCCAGTGCCCGTGAAACGGCAATTCGGGTAGCGGTTGGCGCCGTAGCCAAACAATTGCTGGAGAAATTCGGGATCAAAATAGCGGGACAAGTCATTCGGATCGGTGAAATCGAAGCGCCGCCTCACAATTTATCGCTGGACGAAATGGCCAGAATTACGGAGCAGTCGTCCGTACGCGTAGTCGATTCCGAGACCGAGAAGAAGATGGAGGCTTACATAGACCGGATTAAGGAAGAAGGCGATTCTATCGGAGGAATCGTGGAATGTATCGTGGAAGGTGTGCCTGTCGGACTCGGCAGCCACGTTCAATATGATCGCAAACTGGATGGGCGTATCGCCCAAGCCGTGATGTCGATCAATGCGTTTAAAGGTGTAGAAATCGGTATCGGATTTGAAGCCGGTAAATTGCCGGGCTCCAAGGTGCATGACGAGATCCTGTATACCGAAGAGCAAGGATATCACCGGGCCAGCAATCGTTTAGGCGGATTTGAAGGCGGGATGACGAACGGGATGCCGATCGTGGTTCGCGGCGTGATGAAGCCGATTCCTACGCTGTATAAGCCATTGCAAAGCGTAGATATCGATACGAAGGAGCCTTTTACGGCACAAGTGGAACGTTCTGATGCCTGTGCGGTCCCTGCGGCTAGCGTCGTGCTTGAGCATGTCGTGGCTTGGGAAGTCGCTAAGGCATTCCTGGAGAAATTCGGCGGTGATTCGATTGAAGAAGTCGAACGTAACGTGAAGAGCTACCTGACCCAACTGGAGAATTACTAATGCGGACGCTGCAGGTGGATTTGGGAGAACGGTCCTACCCGATTTACATCGGCGGCGGACTGCTGCGCGAAGCCGGTTCTTATTTTGAGAAACATCAACTGAGCAAGAAAAGTCCGCTATTGATCGTTACGGATGATCATGTAGCTCCACTTTATCTTAAGCTGGTGGAAGACTCGCTGAAGAACAGCGGATATCAAACCGTAAGCAAAATCGTGAAGTCGGGTGAAAAATCGAAATCGCTCGAAGTGTTCGAAGAAGTCATGACGACAGCGATCGAAGGCGGATTGGACCGCCGGTCCACTGTGGTGGCACTCGGGGGCGGCGTAGTCGGCGATCTGGCCGGATATGTCGCGGCATCTTATATGCGCGGCGTTGCATTCGTGCAGATGCCGACCACGATTTTGGCCCATGATAGCAGCGTTGGCGGTAAGGTCGCCGTCAATCACCGGCTGGCCAAGAACATGATCGGCGCTTTTCATCAACCGGAAATGGTTCTTTACGACGTAGATACTCTACAGAGTCTTCCCGAACGTGAAGTACGGGCCGGTCTGTCGGAAATGATCAAGCACGGGCTGATTTGGGATGCCGAATTCGCCGAATGGTGCCGGGAGCACACGACAGATCTGTTGTCCCTGGATCGTGAAGCCCTAGGCTATGGCCTTACTAAGGGCTGTGCGATCAAAGCACAGGTTGTGTCGGAAGACGAAAGAGAACTGGGTCTACGGGCGATTCTCAACCTGGGTCACACGCTGGGCCATGCGCTGGAAGCAATCGGCGGGTACGGCGAGTTCCTGCATGGAGAAGCGATTTCGATCGGCATGGCCGCTGCAGCTCTTATTTCCGTAAACCGGGGCGCAGATCGAGCTTTGTATGATACGACTACGTCCATGCTCCGCGGTTTTGGACTTCCGACGGTTATGCCGGGCCATCTGGAAGAAGATCAAATTATCGGTGCCATGATGCATGACAAGAAGTTTAAAGAACAACAGCTTGTCTTCGTGTTACCGACGGAAATCGGGAAAGTAGAGATTGTTTCGGATGTGAAGGTGGAAGAGGTTCGCCGGGTCATTCGGGAATTGAAAGAGGAGGGGCAGCATGTATAATCGGGGAATTCGCGGTGCCACAACGGTATCCCATAACGAAGAAGCTGAGATTTTGGAAGCAACGGCATCCTTGCTCAAGGAAGTCGTCGAGCGGAATCAGATCGAACCGGAAGACATTTGCAGTGTCTGGATAACGGTAACTCCTGATCTGGATGCTACGTTCCCGGCACGGGCGATTCGTGTTCTGAGCGGTTGGGACATGGTCCCGCTTATGTGCTCGACGGAAATCCCCGTGAAGGGCGGGCTTCCGAAATGCATTCGCCTGCTTATTCAAGTGAACACGAACAAAGGGCAGAGAGAAATGAAGCATGTATATTTGAATGAGGCGCAAAGTCTGCGTCCCGATTTGACCGTTTCTTGATCCGACCCGGGTCTATGGCAATTTTTCCAAATCTGGAGTTGCCAAAGCAGCGACCATAAGGTATAGTAATTTTAAGATTTTGTAGCGGTTAATTACTGGATGGGCAGGAGTGCCGGTCGGAGTTTATCGCTTACGAGTATAGAGCTGAGTAGAGTATAGCTGAGATGAGCAGAGTTGAGACGAGAGATGTTCTGGCAGATTTAAGTGCCGGCGGTAGTGCTTGTGATTGGGGAGAAGTATATTCATATACATTCCTGAATCATCAACGTTACGTTACGCTGCACTGTACTGCGTGGAGACATCGCAACCTAACTTACTGCAAATGAAGCAAGCCTCTACTTCGGTAGAGGCTTTTTTGTTATATAATCCCTGAAAAGGAAGTGAGCTTTCATGACAACCCCGCAAGTTGAACAGGTCATCGCGATGGCCAAGGACTATAACCTGATTCCGATCGTCCGGACGCTGCTCGCCGATATGGAAACCCCGATTCGCATCTTCCGCAGGATTGCCCAGCGGGACCGGGCGTTTTTGCTGGAGAGTGTGGAAGGTGGCGTGCAATGGGCACGTTATTCTTTTATCGGAACGGATCCATTCCTGATGATGACGGCGAAGAAGGGCGAGGTTGTCATGGAGCGCATGGGTGTCAGAGAGGCGATAACAGTTTCCAGGCCCGTAGATGAACTGAAGGCGGTGCTGCGAAACTATCGCAGTCCCGAGCTTCCGGAAATGCCGCCTTTTACGGGAGGAGCCATTGGCTTCTTTGGATATGATCTACTGCAGTATTATGAGAAATTGCCAGCCCACCGGGTGGACGATCTTGGGATGCAGGATATGCAATTTATGTTCTGTGACCAGGTGATTGTCTTCGATCATATCAAGCAGCGGATCCTGTTAGTGGCGAATGTCCACATTAAGGACGGCGACCGGGATGAAGATATCCGCAGAGCCTATGCGGAAGCGGAGCTGAAACTTGACGAAGCGGCTAACCTGCTGCAGCAGGAAGGGCCAGGTGAGAGCTTTAACCGCAAGCCGTTGCCAACAGATGTAGGACTCGGCGATATCCGGTCGAACCTGACAAAAGAGCAGTTTATTGCGAACGTTGAAAAAGGCAAAGATTACATCCGCGCGGGAGATATTTTTCAGGTCGTATTATCCCAGCGTTTTCATATCGAAACCGAGGTAGACCCGTTGCATGTTTACCGGGTACTGCGCACGATGAATCCGTCTCCGTATATGTACTACCTCAAAATGGACGACGAAATCATCGTCGGTACCTCTCCCGAAGCGCTGGTTAAGGTGGAAGGCGACCGGGTTGAGACTCGTCCGATTGCGGGAACTCGCCCGCGAGGTACGACGGAGCAGGAAGACGCGGCATTGGAAGCCGAGTTGTTAAAGGATGAGAAAGAGCGTGCCGAGCATCTCATGCTGGTAGATCTTGGCCGGAACGATCTCGGACGGGTGTCGGAGTTCGGTTCCGTCAAATGCGAGTCTTATATGGAAATCGAGCGGTATTCGCATGTTATGCATATGGTTTCGAAAGTATCCGGCAAGCTATCGGGCGACAAAGATTTCTTTGATGCTTTTCTATCCTGTCTACCGGCCGGAACCGTGTCAGGCGCACCGAAGCTTCGGGCGATGGAGATCATTGCCGAGCTCGAGAACGAAGCCCGGGGCACTTATGCCGGGGCTATCGGCTATCTCGGATTTTCCGGTAACATGGATTCCTGCATCACGATCCGCACGATCGTGTTTAAGAACGGCAAGGCCTACGTTCAAGCCGGGGGAGGCATCGTTTGGGATTCCATTCCGGAGAACGAATACCAGGAATCGGTCAATAAGGCGAAAGCGTTGCTTACCGCAATCCGCACGGCCGAAATGATGTTTCCGCCGCCGCCAAAAGCCGATGCGATGATTAATCAGGATTATCTTTACGAATACACCCCAAGAGGATAAAAGAGAGGAGAAGGACGATGATCGGACAGGAAACGGTACAAAATGGGCTAAGCCGGTTGATAGACGGACAAAGTTTGAACCGCCAGGAAGCGCGCGGTATTATGGAGGCAATCATGAGCGGGAACTCGACGCCTGCACAAATCGGCGGGTTGTTGACCGCGTTGCGGATCAAAGGGGAAACGGTGGAAGAAATCACCGGATTTGCGGAGGCGATGCGGATGCATGCCAGCCGCTTGACTACGGAGACCCGGCAGCTCTTGGATACGTGCGGAACGGGCGGATCAGGCATTCATAAATTCAATATTTCGACGACGTCGGCGATTGTGGCTGCTTCGGTTTCCGTTCGGGTGGCAAAGCACGGAAACCGTTCGGCTTCCGGGCGGGCAGGCAGTGCGGATGTGCTGGAATCGCTTGGCGTTAACATCCAACTGAGTGCCGAGCAGGCCAAACGGTGCCTGGATGACATCGGCATCTGCTTTCTGTTTGCCCAACTCTATCATCCCTCGATGCGTCATGCGGCTGCACCTCGCAAAGAGCTCGGCGTAAGAACGGTGTTCAACATGTTGGGGCCGCTTACGAATCCTGCCGGTGCGGACCGTCAAGTTCTTGGTATTTATGACCGGACCAAGACGGAAACGATAGCCACGGTACTGCGCGAGTTAGGCTCCAAAAGAGCGCTTGTGGTAACGAGTGCGGAAGGATTAGACGAAATCAGCATCTCGTCATCAACTCGGGTATCGGAGCTGAAGAACGGGGAA
>DJTQ01000028.1 GCA_002439285.1 Paenibacillaceae bacterium UBA6304 | reverse complement strand
TCCCCCTCACCGGCCGTCTCGATGGAAGCATTCAGCGCCAGTATTCCGCTTTGATCCGCCATTTCCCGGATTCTGGACGCAACCTGGGATATTTCCGCAGGACGGGCGCTGAGCTCGGTCTCCTGTTGCTCCTGCGATCGGGTCATGGACACTACCCGGGTAAACGATGCTTTCACTTCCTCCAACTCCTGCCTGCCCGCGGAGGCGAGCGCGGTCATTCGCCCGGATTCCGTTAAGCTGCGCTTCGATGCCTCCGAGGCCTCTTCAACGGCGCTCAAGATGACTTCCACCCGGTTCCGGCTCTCGCGTACTGCCGAACGCCGCGCTTCCTCCGCTTCCCGCTGCAAGTCCCTCGACAATAGCATCAAATCCTGAATGGTCAATATGCCCCTATACTTTCTCTCACTAGTTACAATCATGCTGTCATAGAACCTATGGCCCTCACGGTTCATTGCAGCATCCAGCAACTCCGCAGCCGGCATGGACGTCTCGCACACTAGCGGGCTCCCCTCCGAGAAATCCTTGGCAGGCCGTTCATAGAACAGGTCGGCAGCAAATCTCCCCGCCAGGTGCCGGTAAAACGTATCGCGCATAATTAACCCAACAGGAAAGCTATCATCATCGCAGATTACGATACAGGAAAGATCCGGTTGTTTCTGAAACATCCGCAGCACCTCCCGGCACAGCTCCCCAGGACTTATCACAGGCACAATCCGGCAATAATCCGCCGCAAAGACCCGGCTCTCAGTTTTCAATTCAAG
The DNA here is from genome assembly GCA_002439285.1 of Paenibacillaceae bacterium UBA6304. GTDB lineage: Bacteria > Bacillota > Bacilli > Paenibacillales > Paenibacillaceae > Fontibacillus. The sequence continues at coordinate 3,654 of DJTQ01000028.1, read as the reverse complement.
GACTGCCTGATTGCTCAACTCTACCACTCCTCATCCCTACCCAAACAAGAGTATGCTTGAATGATAGATCATCAGTGTTAAGGGAATGTTCGGAGGATAGTAGCACTATGTAAAAAAGCCCGTGATTCCTTATTTCGTATAAAAACGGCCCATCATCCCAAAATCAATGATGGACCGTCTTTTTCTTATTAACTACGAGTTTGTACCCGACTCCCCGAATGGAATCAATATGCACGGAACCCGGATCGAGCTCGAGTTTTTTGCGGAGTGAACTGACATGGACGTCGACAGTGCGTTGCCCGCCGATATAATCAAACCCCCATACCGCATTCATCAGATCGTCCCGGGTCATTACAACCCCCGGTTTGCGGGCTAGGTACAGCAGCACCTCAAACTCCTTAGGTCGAAGCGTGATTGGTTCGCCGTTAAGGGTAACTTCATATTTTTCGGGATAAACCGTCAATGCGCCGAGCGATATTTGTGCTTCAGCCTGAGCAGGCAAAGTCTCCCGGTCTTCCTGCCCATTCGAACGCCGAAGAACGGCAGTTACTCTTGCCAGAAGTTCAGCCACCCCGAACGGCTTGGTAATATAGTCGTCCGCACCGGACTTCAGGCCCTCGACAACCTCTTCCTCCGCATTTTTGGCTGTCAGGATGATGATCGGTGTCGTTACGCCTTCCCCTCGGAGCTTGGACATGATTTCAAACCCGTTCATACCTGGAAGCATCAAGTCCAGCAGAATGAGATCAAACTCCTGCTGCATAGCCGTATCAAAGCCGGTCTGCCCATGTTCGGCTACCACCACCTGATACCCTTCACTCGTTAAATTGTAAGACAGAAGTCTGGAAAGCGTCGGTTCGTCCTCAATTACCAACAGTCGCTGCGTCATAATAACCCCCATTTTCTTCAAAATTACAACCTGTCCGTTAGCCGCTATCAACAAGCCAAGCATAACACGGATATGTTAACGGGGTGTAAAATATGAAAATACGGAAAAACCGCTGGCTCCGTTTCTCTGAAATTATCTATCAGCTCTGTCTTCCGCTTCATCTTCCTGCATAAATGGAAGCTCCAGAATAAATGAGGATCCTTCTCCTACCTTACTCTCCACCCGGATCGTGCCATGATGCAGCTCCGTCAAATGCTTGACGATGGACAACCCCAGGCCCGTCCCGCCTGAGCTGCGAGACCTTGCCTTGTCTACCCGGTAGAAGCGTTCGAAAATGCGTGGCAGGTCTTTTTTGGGAATCCCGATGCCCGTATCGCTGACCGCGATCCGCACTTTCTCCTCAGCCCCTTCCCCTTCGATAACATCGACATCGACCCTGACCCTACCACCCTCCTGGGTATAATTGATGGCATTCGAGAGCAGATTCATAAAAATTTGCTTCAGCCGGTCTTCATCCCCTTCAATGAAAAGATGGTCCGGAACGTCCTGCACCACGGTGATCGACTTTTTGGATGCGGCCGGTTGCATCATTTCAAAGATACTGCCGAACAGCTCTTTGAGCTGGACCGGCGCATATTCGAGCGGCACCCGTTTCGATTCGATCTTGGATAACTCCAGAATGTCTCCGATCAGCCGATTCAGACGCTCCCCTTCATCATGAATGATCTGCAGAAAAGAACGCCGGGTCTCCTCATCCGTAACCCCGCCGGCTAACAACGTCTCCGCGAACCCTTTGACCGCAGCAATCGGCGTCTTCAATTCATGAGACACATTCGCGACAAACTCGCTTCGCATCCCTTCCAGGCGCCGGATATCCGTTACATCCTGGAGGAGAAACAGCATCCCCCGGTAGCTCTCATCGTCTTCAAACATCGGGACCCCGTCAAATTGAATAATTCGCTCTTCGGGAGCATATATAGTCCTTTCGGTGCGAAGAAACTCCTTGCGGGAAATTCCCTCCTCCACAAACTTTACAAACTCATAGTTCCGTTTCAAATTCTCATAGGGCTTGCCAAGAATATGTTCCTTTCGGAGATGCAGAATGGATTCCGCCTCGCGGTTAATCAAGGCAATATTGCCGTAACAATCGACCATCACGATGCCGCCGGTCATGTTTGCGAGTACGCTCTGCATCAGGTCCTCATTATCATGGATAACCTTAAGCTGCTGTTGTAAACTGTCGGCCATCCCGTTTATAGCCTGACCCAGTTGTCCGATTTCATCCCGCCGGTTCAAATTCACCCTGGCATCATAATCAAGCCTCGAAATCCGGTTTGCAACCCGGGTGATATGCTCCAGCGGCCGGGTTAGCCCCGAAGCTACCCGATAACTGACCAAGGCAGCTGCCAGGAACAGCAACAGCAGGCCTCCGCCCATCAGAACCCAGCCCTTATTCAGGTCTTTGTCAACAGCAGCCAGGCTCATCGACAGCCGGATATATCCGTCAAATCCACCACTCGATCTCACATGTCGGGCAACGTAGAGCATGTCCTCGTTAATCGACTCGCTATGCCGGATCGCGCTGCCGACATTCTCGCCGGACGCCGACTCGATCTCTTTTCGTTTTATATGGTTGTCCATGTCTACGGGCAGCATTTCGGAATCGCCAATGACCGTACCATCCAGATTTATAAAAGTAATCCGGGAATCGATCAGATCGTCAAGCTCCTTCGCCTTGCCCGTATAGTACGACTCTGCTCTTGTGTCATCACTCGGAATAAAAGGGAACGTAATTTCAAGCAGATTAATCTCCCGCGCCATGTTTTCTTCCAGGGCGCGGATGTGGGAGCTCTTAAATACTTGCGCCATCGTCAATCCCGCCGCAAGCATCGAGATTCCGACCAAACTCATCAAGATGATAATCAGACGGGAACGATAGGTTCTCATGTTATTTAAATACCGGATCTTTAAAATTGGACAGCTTCTCCAGCGATGCTTGCTCTACGCCGGCGTGCAGACTTTCCCCATGCGAGTCCATTGTAACGATCGCCGCAAACCCTTCAACCTCCAGATGCCACATTGCCTCCGGAATGCCGAACTCCATAAAATCGACGCCGTTTACCTTCTTAATGCACTCCGCGTAATATTGAGCGGCTCCACCGATAGCATTTAAATAAACGCCTCCGTGCTCTTTGAGTGCGGCAAGCGTTTTTGGTCCCATACCGCCCTTGCCGATGACCGCGCGGATGCCGAACTTCTTAATAATGTCACCCTGGTAAGGCTCCTCCCGAATACTGGTCGTAGGTCCGGCCGCCTTGACATGCCAGCCTTCCTCATCTTTAAGAATGACGGGTCCGCAATGGTAAATAACCGCTCCGTTTAAATCAATGGGGGCTTCATGGTCCATCAGATATTTGTGCAGCGCATCGCGTCCCGTGTGCATGTCGCCCTGAATGATCACGACATCACCAACCCGGAGACTGCGAATCTGCTCTTCCGAAATCGGCGTCTGCAGCATGATCTCCCGCCCTTTGGACGGCTCCGAAGCTGCGGCAGCGGTTTCACCCTCTTGCACGGGCTCTTCCATGGCCACTTCGCTGCCGGAAGGATATAACCAGCCGCCGATTTCTCCCGTAACCGGATCCATCTTCACGCCTTGGCGGCGGAAAGCCCAGCAATTATACGCTACGGATACGAAGAAGCTTGCCGGCAGCCGGTTCGCCGTGCCGATTTTGCAGCCCAGCAAGGTTACCTCACCGCCAAAG
>DJTQ01000240.1 GCA_002439285.1 Paenibacillaceae bacterium UBA6304 | reverse complement strand
TTATTTTAAACATGCAAGAAACCTGCTGGCGGATGAAAACAGTCCCTGGCGAACCCTTCCGTGGGATACTTCCCTTAACTAACGCTCGTGATCTTCATTATTAATAAAACAAGCTGTGAATGTCCCCCTCGCGGGGTCTTGGCTCTTCCCGCGACCGGACTTTCACCGGCTAGAAGATGCTTGTCTTAGCTGCGCACGCTAGAAATAAAAAAAGACATCACCCAAAAAAGTGATATCTTCTAAAAAGATGCCGCCCGGCAGACGCGGTTTCGGCCTGACGTCTTCGCCTGATAAAGAGCTTGGTCCGCTCTCTCAAACAACAGTTGCTCAGCCATATCCGGATAAGTGGCACTGCCGGCGGAAATCGTCATTTTAAGTTCGGTTCCATCCGGCAAATTAAAGATATGATTCTCGACATTTCGCCGAAGCCGTTCCGCGATAATCTCAATCTGATTGGAGTCGCATTCATCCACGATCACGGCAAATTCTTCTCCTCCCTTACGGGCAATGTGATCCCCAGGGTGGAACGTATCCCTCAGCACAGCAGCCAACTGGGATAATACCGTATCCCCTGCCGGATGTCCGAATGTATCGTTAACTTGTTTGAAGTGATCGATATCGATCAACAACAGCGTGAAAGGTACGTGATATCGGGTTGAAGACGCAATCTTCTGCTCCATGATGACCTCAAATGCCCTGGCATTATATAATCCGGTCAGAAAATCGCGGTGCGCCGCTTCTCGCATAATTCTTAAGGAGTCATCCGATCTTTTCAAATATAAGAGCATCGCGAAGGTGAACATTCCACCCACGATAAATACAAGACAAAACGTTCCGATGGGAGCCCATTTATTCTCGTCGTCAAGAATAATCGAGAAGACCAACATGGAGAATCCAGCTGACAATACCGTTGCCCAGATCCACTTTCGCAGGATCAGCTTGTAATCTTTTAAGAACAGAATCGCTATAATAAAAGTCCCCAGCGCATTAACCGCTCCCCAAACAGAAGTCATACTTACACCGCTTAAAAATGCTAGCCTGTATACAAAGATAATGACGGTTGAAACCAGGCCGGCTATCCATCCACCAAGCGAGACGGAGATTAAGATCGGCAACTGCCGGAAATCGGCGAAAACGACGGAATTAATTGGAAAAGTGTAATACATCAAAGCGACTCCGAACAGTCCCAAGATCAAGCCCAGGATGAGCTTGGTTCGATTATTTTTCTGAAGGTTATAGGCTTGGCACTTGCCCCAGGCCATGTTTCCAAAGAATAAAAAGGTAGTCAAAACAGTAAAGTTGTTGATTAGACTTTGCAGCATATCCCATTTACCTCTCAGTTAGAATCATACGACAAGAGATCGTTGTTCGTACTAGGTAAGCATATCATAAAATTTAAGGAAACGGCCTGCTATTCTGTAATAATAATGGTTATTATTCGCCATAGTTCGACAAAAATCTACATCTTCTCACGGTGATCCCTTTGATTCCGCTTTCTACATCACCCATGCTATAATGTTCTTAAGTTGTTGGAAGGGAGAATATTGCGATGAACGACACGGCGGCTGTCGATGAACAGGAGCCTATTGAGGTATGTCTTTTGGCTGGAAAAATCATGCTCCAAAGCGGAGCAGAGACTTACCGGGTGGAGGACACGATGACCCGGATCGCCAATGCCCTGGGCCTTACCGGATCCCATAGTTACGTTACGCCTACTGGCATCATGTTTCAATCCGACGACATGAGATGGGCTAAACTGATCCGGATCGTGGAACGGACTACCGATTTTCAAAAGGTGGCTGCCGTGAATGACGTTTCTCGCAAATTATCCACCCGGGAATTTACAGCCACAGAAGCAAAGTCTCTGCTGATGAGTATCGAAGCCTCCAGACATGCCTATCCGGTTGGACTTCAAATCGCCGCAGCCGCGATATCAAGCGGATGCTTCACCTTGATGTTCCAAGGGAGTCTGTCCGATTTCCTTCCGGGCGTAATTTGCGGCGGAATCGGCTTTCTTTCGTTCATCCTGCTTCATCGGCTCGTTAAAGTGAAATTTTTCGCGGAATTCACCGCTTCTTTTCTGATCGGCATCGTTGCTTCGCTTCTAGTGATGACCGGAATCGGCAGAGAGCTTGATAAAATCATTATTGGATCCGTGATGCCGCTCGTACCCGGACTCTTAATCACCAACGCGGTCCGTGATCTGATGGCCGGCCATCTTGTCTCCGGATTGTCCAGGGGCGCCGAGGCGTTTCTGACTGCCTTTGCCATAGGTGCGGGCATCGCGTTCGTATTTACCATTTTATGATTCGGAAAAGAGGACTTGACCTGTTATGAATCTGGTTCTGCATTTCATTACCAGCTTTATCGCCTCTGCGGCCTTCGGCATCTTATTTAATGCTCCCAAGCGAAACTTGCTGCAATGCGGGCTTTCCGGTATGCTGGGCTGGGCCGCTTACGTTTTGCTGGATTACCGGCTGGATACTATTTACGCTACTGTGGCGGCGACGATCATTGTGGGCGTTGTCAGCCAAATCTTCGCCCGCACCTGCAAGAAGCCCGTCATCATCTTCAGTGTATCGGGAATCATTCCGTTGGTACCGGGAGGCATGGCTTACGACGCAATGCGGAATTTCGTGGAGAAAGAATACAACACGGCGATTCAGCTTGCCGCACAGGCTTTTCTGATCTCCGGTTCCATCGCTATCGGCCTGGTGGTGTCCGAAGTGCTCAATCAGATCATCACCAAAATCCTGTTATCCCGGCCCAAAAAAATCCGCACTAAATAAGCTAGCCAGAAAGAAGATGAACATCAAAGATGATTGCTCAAATCCTGTTGGACGTCGTATTGCCCATTTTTGTGCTGATCGGTCTCGGAGCCTTAATGCAGCGGGCATTCAGATTGGACTTGTATACCCTTGCCAAGATCAATTTTTACTACATCACACCTGCGGTCGTATTTCTCAGCATGTACCACTCCGAAATGTCCCCGGCGCTTCTGGGAAACGTTACGTTATTTTATGCGTTATATGTGCTGCTCCTTTATGTTGTAAGCACGATCGTTAGCCGCCGCATGAAATTCAGCCGCGGGATGAAGGCGGCTTTTACGAATAGCCTCATTCTCGACAATTCGGGAAATTATGGTCTGCCGATCAACCAGTTGGCTTTCAAGGGCGATCCGCTGGCATCATCCCTTCAAGCACTCATTATGACGTTTCAGAGTCTGGTGACCTTTACATACGGAGTAATGTCGGTCCAAAGGGCCAAAACAGGAGGAACCTTTAAAGCTGCCCTGATCGGCTTTCTCAAGATGCCTGTTCCCTATGCGCTCGTACTCGGGCTTGTATTTCATATCTTTCGGGTCCCTCTGCCGGAATTCGCATCCAAGCCGCTCGGTTACATTTCCGATTCCATGGTCAGCGTGGCTCTGCTAACATTGGGGGCGCAAATTGTCAAATACCCGTTACGCCTGGATCGCCTCGATGTGTATATCAGCGTTGCTCTACGTCTACTGATTGGCCCGGCCATCGGTTTGCTGCTTGTTTTATTGCTCGGCCTCAAAGGCATTCCTGCCCAGGCACTGCTGATCGCTTCCGGGATGCCAACCGGCGTAAATAGTACTATACTGGCTGAGGAATACGATAATGAGCCGGATTTTGCCTCACAGACTGTGCTGATTTCGACGTTGCTCAATATCGTGACTATTACGGCTTTGATCTCCCTTGCAAAATATGTTGGTTAAACCGCATAGTCAAGAGGCCAGCACCGGAAATAACACCTCCGTTGCTGGCCTCTTCTTTTTTATTCTATCCTGAGTTTCATGCTGGCTTTTAGATCAAACCGCTTTTTAGATTCCAGCTTTTGCGTTCATCTCATGCGTGGTTTGATGCCATTCTTTAATCATTCGTCGTAGGAATAGACCCTCTTGTTTTCCTAATCCATATTGGTTCTCCCTGGCGATCATCTCGCCAATCCGTCGTTTCAGCATCTCACTCCGGCGTTCCAACATTTCATCATAAGCCAAGTAAAGTCATCTCCCAATCCGTTGTAATAACGTTATTTATACTAATTAAGATGAACTGCTGAAAAGGATGTTGGGGCAAGTACGTAAAATGTTCCTACAATCGCTGTTGGTTCCAGATTTCTT
>DJTQ01000243.1 GCA_002439285.1 Paenibacillaceae bacterium UBA6304 | reverse complement strand
CAACTTCTTCGGATGTGATCCCATCTTTGCACCTGCCTTCTTGGCTTTATATTTTGATATGGGAATGGTAGAAAACCATGCCCTGATAGGGTTGAAGTAACCACTTGCCTTGCCGGTCTGTTGCGGAAGATGACCATGCCGATTCTGAATCAGCCTGGCTATCGATTAGGATCTTCCATCCTTCCGGTGCGGGATATACGGCATCTAAGTTTACGGTTTGCGGTTCAAACGGACTTAAATTAAAACAGCCGACAAGCAGCTCGCTTCCCGATAAATAGGCGTACATCAACACCTCGCCTTGAGCATCCGGTATGAAAAAATTATGGGGTTGCACCAGATGGTCCAACTGGTTCTTGCATGAAAATAAAAGATTCAACATGGGGATCATGGGCTGCGGATGAGTCCAGTTAATGGTCAATCGGTTGAAAAATGCCCGCGGAATGTCCGCGCCTCCCGTATTGTCTCCAAGCCCGCAGTTCAGCGGATGCTCTTCGTTCATCTCCATTCCCGTAGTCAAAAACGGAACAGCGTTGGGCAAAAAGCTGTTGAAGACGCTCATCATCCGTGCCAGCGGGATTCCTCCACGGCTGGTAATTCTCGGCGTGTCCGCCGTTTCGGAACAGGCAAAGACATGGATAGCCAGTTCCGGAAGTTCCTTAAGATAAACCTGCAGCGTCTCCACGGAAATATCCGTCATGATATTCCAGCTGCTGCCCAGCATGATATTATAGCCGGTGCCCGCCGCCTTCCGGTGGTTACGGTTGAACAAATCTTCGCTGATCAGGATGGCGTTCGGCCTGATTCCCTTGATTCTCCGGAACATTTCCTCGAGAAGAGCCACGGGCAGCACATGGCCGATGTCGATCCGAAACCCGTCGATGCCGTAAGTATGTAAGTTAAATTCAATGGCTTCCACCAGCATGTCCCACAATTCCCGGTTCGGTTCCGATCCGGGGTACATATTGCATTTGATCGTGTCAAACAGCACATACGGCGGTTGATCCGGCGGTATCAGGTGCCGGACTCGCGGCGAAACATCCTTGAACAGCCTGTAAAAAGCGATATCCGTCCAGATCGGCTGAACGTCATTGATCCAGTCGGAATGAGCCGGCGCCGTCGTAATCCCCATTTCCGCTTCCACCAGGGAAAGCAGCGGTTCACCGGATTGCCGGGCACGTTGCTTCAGGCACTGCCATAGGAGCGGATTCAGCTCATTCGGCGGAGGTGAAAATTTACTCAGAAACGAAGATGTCTCCGCGCTACGATAGACAGTCTCCAGCTTGTCCGGCTTGCATTCTTCAAAAAAGTCGAGTTCCGGAATAGGTGGCGGACAAAATCCTTCCAGGTGTTCTTTGCCGATCCAGTACACCCAATCCGGGTGATCTTCAATAATTTCACTATCTCTGGCGGTTACGCGCGGGATAAAATCCACGACGACTTGTATGTCCAGTAAGTGACAGGCCTCAACGAGTGAGCTCATTTCGTCATGGATCGTAAAATCGCCAATCCCGTCGAGCAAAGGATCGTGCAGTTCAGGATCAAGGTCAAATAAAGTATGAACCGCATAGGGGGATCCGACATCCCCCTTCAAATGCATCTGGCTGTACCTTGTGACCGGCAGCAAATACAGGATATTTACGCCCATCTTCTTTAGCAGCGGAAGTAAGATCATGAAGCGCAAAAAGGTACCCGATTGAATGCTTCCATTATGGTTGTAGTCCCATGCCGCGGTATAACGGACCAACGACGAATAAATGACACTGCGATCCAGATTTCTCCCCTCCGAAAAGGCGTGGGATTCCGACAATTGAAAGAGGTAACTAAGATGGTGCAAGAAAAATGGCACCGGATGCACTTCAATCTCATTATTTTTCGTGTTCAGAATTTCCGTGTACCGGCATTCATTCCAAATCGCCGGAATCCAGATCGACGGCAGTTCTTCGCGCTGGCGGGAGACCAGAAAGCGGTATATATGTCTCAAACCCTCTTGGCGTGTCATGCGTGGCCATCCCCTTTCTTCAGAAATTCGGTTCAGAATGTAAACACGGTTTTCATCGTTTCGGACGGCAGCCGATTTCCCGTTGTCAGCTCATAACCCAGAAGTTCGTGAATGGCCGTTTCATAATGTTTCAACGGATAACGTTTTGTCACCAATGACACCAACTCCGGATGATTCGCTGCAAATTGCAGGGCCGTCTCGAAAGTATTCAGGTATTCTCCGGCCCCTATGATTTTCACGGCATTCTGAGTGTAGTGAGTCGGCCTCAACAAGTATTGATAACCTCCGTTAATGCCGAAGGGAACGATTCTTCCGCCTCGCTCTACCCATTGCTCTGCAAGGCCCATTTGGGTTCCGACCGTATCGATGACGACATCGTATTTCCCGGATTCTCCAGGCCGGAGTCCTGTTTCCACCGTTAACTCTTCCGGTGTGACGACCTTCTCAGACAAACTGCGTGAACACGACAGCCTGTACGGATTGATTTCCGTCGCCATCGTATTACATCCCATCGCCCTACTTACGATTTGACACAGCAGCCCCATGGGACCGGATCCCAATATCAACACCCGGTCTTCCCGAGTTACTCCGGCTTCCTTGAAATTGTGCAGCACGCATGCAAGCGGTTCTACAAGAACAGCGGCCTCCCAACTCATGTCCCCCGGCAACGTGTGAACAAAAGATTCTTTGGTAACGAAATAGGGGGCGAACGTTCCGGAAATATTCAGTCCGGCGATCGGCATCCCTTGTCCATCCGGACCGATGCAGAGATGTAACTGTCCTTTCCGGCAAAACCGGCATTCTCCGCAACTTTGGTTAGGATCGATCACGACGCGGTCCCCTATCTGAACGCGATTGACCGCAGACCCAATATCCACGACGGTCCCCACGGCTTCATGACCGCGGATAACACCAGGAAGTCCCGGTTCCTTTCCGGAAATAACGGCAAGATCCGTACCGCAGATGCCAGTCAGTTCAATTTGTATCTTCACGTCATCTGGCTTGCAACATGACGGGCACTCCTTTTCGGAAAGTTCCAATCGGCCAAGCTCCGTCCATATCAATGCTTCCATCTGAATTCCCCTCCTCTCTAGCCATGATTCACACTATTGTTCAAACGTTTGCGCAAAACGCTTGAACACATCTTAACACAGCTATTTGTAAAAGTAAGGGAAAAATTGTCGAATAGTGTCTCTGTTTTCAGAAATTTTACGCAAACACATGGCATTGCATTTATTTTCTGTAAACCAAAAGAAGCGCAGGACGTTCACTCTACCAGTGTTCATCCTGCGGTCTTTTAATATATATTCACTTGTTAGATATTATCGTGATCATTTATAGGGTTATGTTCAAAACGACCATGCCGATCCCTTGGACTTCCAGTTTATTGTTCCCTAGCTTTTGGACGAATTCATTCCCGTAATGCACTTGCCAGGTTCCCAGATCGGGCAGTTCCAAAGAGACCGGATTCGCATTGGCGTTGTACAGCACATATAAATGGCGATCCGAGTCGCCTCCGGCATGATTTCTCAGCGTATAAGCCACGGCATGGCCCGGCGCGGGTTCAAAATACAAATGTTCGCGAACCTCCTGAGCCGTCCGTAATCGGAAAGCAGGATGGGATTCCCGCAGCTTTATCAGGCTCGCCATATATAATACGTCATTTTGACGGCTTGCACAGCGGCCCCAATCCAGCCAGTTGATCTCAATCGCCGATTTATAACTGTTCTCCACGCCGTTTTTGGAACGCATGAATTCCTGGCCGGCGTGAATGAACGGGATGCCTTGGCTCGTGAGAATGATCGCCGAGGCGAGCCGGTGCATTCGAGTACGTTGTTCTTCCGGTTCATTCGCGGAGGAAATATTCAGCTTATCCCAAAGGGTATGGTTATCATGGCATTCCACATAATTCACGTTTTGCACCGGCTCTTCCGCAAACTGCTCAATCGCCCCGCCGTAGCGGATACCACCGACAACGCCGCGTTTCACACCGTCCTCAAGCCCACTTCCCCCACTAACGAAGCCTTTGGATCCGAAAATAAAGGTGTCCCCTTTCACCGTATCACGGATACCGTCATTGAAATGAGCGATATTCGGCATTTGCCACGCGTTCCCTTGGTGAGCCCGCCGGTCATTCGGCAAAACGGTTTCCATGTTCCAACCCTCACCGATCATCAAGATCGAAGGATCGATCTCATCGATTCGGCGCCGGATTTCGTTCATCGTATCCACATCGATCAAGCCCATCAAATCGAACCGGAA
>DJTQ01000371.1 GCA_002439285.1 Paenibacillaceae bacterium UBA6304 | reverse complement strand
TCACGGAAGACATTGGCGGGGACGCTTTAGACTCGTTGTTGACTTACGCATAGCGCTAATAATGGTATGAAGAAAGAATAATCGAAAGCCGTTCCAGTGAGCGTGACCGCGCTCCGTGGGAACGGCTTTTTTTACAAGTTATGTAAGACATAATTTCATGATGAATTGTTCGCCGATCGGACCCATTCTGCGTTCTCCGGTATCCGCAAAACCGGCTGCCGAATATAACTTGAGGGCCGGTGTGTTCTTGTGATTCACGACCAGAACCACTTCATCGCAGGACGGAAATTCCTTCATAACGAATCTCGACAAAGCGAGCATTGCTTTCTTGGCGTAACCTTGGCGCTGCTGCTTATGGTCGATGGATAACGCGGTCAACAGCATGGCGTTCGGATTATCGGAATAAGCTTTCACTCTATCCGTAGCATGAAGCATAAAAAATCCGACAGGAACGCCGTTACTTGCTATGACGATGCGGTATTGCCCCTCCGTCACACTAAGTATCTCTTTCGGCAGCGCGGTGAAACGAGCCTGCTCTTCCGGAAGCTCGAAGCCGTCAAGCGTTGCCGAATGCTGTCCCTCCGAGAAGTGGACTAATTCGACGACTTGATCATTTTCCATCGTCAATGCCTCCTTTTTCATTATTCGACATTCATCATATAATAGGATCGTGCATTCGTCATCCTGGTGAAAGATCGTAAGCTGAATGTAAGGTCTTGATTTAACTTGAAGGTGTGGTAGACTTCACCTGAAAGTCTTATTGGTACAGAGAAGAGGAGAACCCTTATGATTCTGGAAGTATACGGACACGGTGGGGATTTGCGGACGGCTTCAGCCAGATATGGGCTGGCCCCCGAGCAATTTATCGATTTTAGCGCCAACATTAATCCGCTCGGACCGCCGCCGGGTTTGCTGGAAAAGTTGGGTGAGGCGCTGCCGCTGGTAGCCGGGTATCCCGATCCGGGACATCGCGGGCTGATTGCGCGGTTGGCGCAAAGCCTGGATACGGATGAAGCTTGCTTCGTAATCGGGAACGGGGCCGCTGAGAATATGGCCCTCGCACTGCTGGCACTAAAGCCGGCGAAGGTTGGTATAATCGAGCCCTGCTTCTCGGAATATAGAACATTGTCTCGGCAGTTTGGAGCGGAAGTTATTTCGGTTATGGGCGAGGAAGAAGTGGATTTCAGGGCAGCGCCCGAAGAAGTGGAGCGCCTGATTTTGAACAGCGATCTGGTGTTTATTGGACAGCCTAACAATCCGAACGGCGTGCAGTACAGCCTGAACGATCTGCGCCGGTTTGCCGAGGCTGGAGATAGATATGGTACATATGTGGTGGTGGATGAGGCATTTATCGATTTTATTCCGGGACCGCAGAGACAATCGCTGTTAGCAGAACTTAACCGTTATCCCCGGCTGATTCTGATCCGGTCGATGACGAAGTTCTATGCGATTCCGGGGCTGCGTCTCGGGTATGCGATATCTCATCCGAAGACGGCTGCGTTGATGAGAGACAAGCAGGTGACTTGGAGCGTGAATCTGCTGGCTTTGCTAGCGGGAGAAATATGCCTTGCCGCAGGACAAGAGTATGAACGGGCAACGATTTCGTTAATTTCCCGGCAGCGGGAGGTGCTGCGGGGGGAACTGGATCGCCTGGGCTGCTATACCTGGCCCGGAGAGGCGAACTTCTTGCTGGTGCGCCTGCCTGAGCTCTGGTCAGCTGCTGGCATGCAGGAGGCATTAGGGGAACGGGGCGTACTGGTGCGTAGCTGTGCCATGTATCCGGGACTCGGAGAGCGGGATATCCGGATTGCCGTTAAGGACGAGCACGCCAACGCGCGGTTGCTAGAAACGATGAAGCAAGTAGTGTTCGGTAAGGATGGGGGAGAATAGGGATGGCAACGCCATTTTTGAAAACTGGAGAGAGCGGGTCGGTTGAATCGGCCGTTTGGCCGGGTTTGCACTTGAAAAGGGGAGATCGCCACATTTTACTGGAAGCGCCGACGGTCATGGACGGTCTGGGGAGCTCGGTATTCGGCGGGGGAATGACGCCGGTTAAGCGGATGGTCAATATTTATGTTGATCGATTCTACCAATGCGACGACCCGGAGCGGGATATCGCCGACAGCTTGAGAGTGTGGGGGTACCCGTCGCTGGATACGGCCGGTCTGCTTACCGCCGTTCAATTGCGGCACGCTGCCGTCGCGGAAGAACGTTGCGACGATTTCGCCGTGTTTTGCTGCGCCACGGCGGGGGTGTCGAATGCGGCGCGCGCAGGCGTGAAGCGGACGACGTTCCCGGCAACCTGGACGCCGGGAACGATCAATCTGATGCTGGCGGTCGACGGGCGAATGACACCCGGGGCGATGGTGAACGCCGTCATCACGGCGACCGAGGCGAAGACCGCCGCGCTCGGCGATCTCGGCGTGCTCGACGCCGAGACGGGGCTCTCGGCCACCGGCACCACGACCGATGCGGTCGTGCTCGGCGTGAGCCAGCGGGCCGAATGGCCGCTGCTGCACAGCTACGCCGGCACCGCAACGGACCTCGGCGGCACGGTGGGCCGCCTGGTCTACGCCGCCGTGAGCGAGTCGCTGCGCGCAGCGGCGAAG
>DJTQ01000373.1 GCA_002439285.1 Paenibacillaceae bacterium UBA6304 | reverse complement strand
ATCCATAGTACACTTCGTGCAGCTTCAAATCGGTCTGGCTCGATTTATAATCAATCACGCGCAACAGAACACCGTCTTCGCCTTCGGCCATGTCGACCCGGTCAATCCGCCCTACGATTTCCATCACGCAGCCATTCGGAAGCTCAAACGTCAGCGGCGGGAGAGGCCGTCCGGGTCCGAAATCCAGCTCAAGGCCGACCGGCTCGAAGCTGCCCCGTCGAGACCGCTCTCCCAAAATGACGGAAGCGCGTCCGACGATATTCTTCAGCTTGCGCGAGATGTATCCGTACCGCTTCGTACTGAGCAATATTTCACCTTGAAGCTTGGGTGCAAGCTTATCCACCGCAGCATCCGCTTCCCTCACGCATTCTTCCGGGGTCAGGCTCCCCCAACTCCGGTTCTGCTCCTTAAAGGTCACCGCCATCTCGCTTAGGGCCGCATGAAACAGTTGGCCGATATCCGGCGCTTTAAGCCGGTACAGTTGCCGTTCCTTCAGTTTGAGGCCGTGGGAAGCGAAATGAGAGAACGGACAGGCCGAGAATTTCTCCATGCGCGAAACGCTCGTACGCAGCCGCTTGCCGTACAATTTGCGGCTGGTAGCCGGAGTTAACCCGCTGACCCGGTTGCGGTAATCCAGCGACCCTAGCAGTCGGTCCACGTATCCCTCCCATTCGGGCCGCTCCTTATACCACTGGAGCACGCTCCACCAAACCGGCGAAATGGACTGGCCGGACTTCCAGGCCCGTAACTGGCCCATCAGTCGCGGCAACGTCGGTACGGGGCGGCTGATATACTCAAGCTGCTGCTCCAGAGACTCGGAAGCTGCCGGAGCATCGCCGATAAGTTGTTCTTGCAGCATGCCCCCCGGAAAGATCTGCTTCATGTGCCGGATTACTTCGGAAGGAAGCAGGCTTTTGCCGTCTTCGTCCGCGGCCGGATAACTCAGCCATAGCGAGCAGCCCGCCGCGGAGAGCGCCCCGTAGATCAAGAAACGCTCATCAAGCAGCCTGCGGGTAATGCCGGGAGCCAGCTCGAGTCCGATTTCCTCCAGACGAAGGCGTTCCTGATCGCTCAGGATCCCTTCCTCCTGAAGATTCGCCGGCATAATGCCCTCGTTAATGCCTAGCAGAAAAGCATGTTTGACGTGGCGTGTCCGGCTCCGGTCCGTGCTGCCGACCAACACCTGATCGATGGCCGGAGGAACAAGACCCAGCTTTAAATCTTTGAGTCCCGTCTCTAATATTCCTGCAAACAATTCGATAGCAAGATGCTCTTCACCCATCATTTCTACAATCTGATCAAGCAAATCAAGAACCGCACTCCACAGCTGCCGATGCTCCATCGCCTGCTGCGGATGTCCGCTCTGAAGCGCCCGATGGGCCAACAAATCCAGACGTTGCGGCGCCTCGGTCTCCTCCAGCAATCGATAAACAGCCGCGCACATGTCCCGGACCGTCTTCGCACGCTTCAAACGTTTTTCGAAGGCAGACAACGGCACTACTACCGCAGCCCGGCACTGTTCAAGAAGCTGAAGCCGCTCGGTTTCGGCACGGTGCCGGATACTTTCGTCAGCTTCGAGCGACAAGCTTGGCGTCCCTTTCCATAGGCGTCCGTCAGTCCAGCGATATCCCTGTATGCCGCTGGCCAAAACGTAGTTTTCCAATATGTCCATATCCGCCCGCGTTAGACTTCCGTCCATAGGAAGCAGAAATTCACTCTTCACACAACGAAATATATCCTCGTACTTCCAGTATTTCAACGCCACATCCAGCGACCCCCGGATCAATTCAATCAACGGATGGTGCAGGAGGCTTGCCTTTTGGTCCATAAAAAGAGGAATCCCGTAATCCTCGAATATCGGCCGGATTATGTGTTCGTAATCGCCCAGGTTTCGCACAAACAAGGCCATATCCCGCCAGCGGGCGCCCTTCTCTTGCGAAAGTCTCAGCATCTCCCGGGCGGCCCCTTCCACCTCGCTCCGACGGCTTCCCGCGGTGCGGAGGACAAGAGATTCCGCAAGATCCTCGGGCGGCGTACTCCCTGTCCATGGTGTTCTGCGTTCATAGGCCGACTCCAGGTAAGATAGCGTCTCGCTGCTCCGGAATCGCGGAAACGGACGAGCCTTTAGCAGCTCGACAGGTTGCACATCCACGCCAAGCGATTCAGCCAACTCCTTCAGCTTCATGTACGTCGTTGCCGTCTGATGAAACAGGTTCAACTCATGCGGGGCGGCACCGTTGTCATAAGGCTTGTCCAGCGTCAAGGCCACCGTCACCGATGAAGCTAACTGGAGCAATACGCCCAACGCCTTATATTCCTGTGGGGTAAACGAGTGAAAACCGTCAATCCACAGATCTGCCCCGCGCAGATAAGACGATTCCCTTGCCCCTTCGGCCAGCTTGACGACATGATCTTCCGCATCGATATAAAGTCGTGACAGCTCTGCATCGAACTCTTGGTAGAGGATGCTCAGGTCATGCAGTTTATCCTTGAGCAGCGGGGATTCTCCGGCCGCTGCTTCGAGTATGCGGAGATGCTCATCGAGACGGGTAAAATCGGCATTGTACTTTTTCAGCTCCGTATAAAGGGAGTTGATCCGGTCGATCAACCCCAACTGGTCGCTGCCGCTACCGTACAGTTTCAGATCCTCTTTGCGGCGTCTGAGAATTTTGTACAGCAGCATCTTTTTGCCTTCCTCGCTGATAGGAACAAGAGCGGCTCCGCCTGTCTCCTGCATAACGCGAAGCGCCAGCCGGCGGAAGCCGAGTACCTGCATGCGCACGGTTCCCCGCAAACCCGGAGACCGCACGAGCGCCTGCTCGATCTGAAACGTGCCTTGCTCGGGAGCCAGCAACACCATCGGAGGACCTGAAGGATCCTCGCGAAGCTTCGACGTAATCTGTTCCAGAACCAGGCTGCTTTTGCCGCTGCCCGAGCGGCCGATAATAAATTGTAATGACATGAAATTGCCTCCCGCCTGCGAAGGCATTCATCCCTCGCCAATATGCGCTATGTTTACTCCATTTTTTCAATAGTTTAATATCCAGTATACCATATTATCGATCAATAATAGGAATGTACGTTCCCGCCCCGAAACAAAACAATCCCTTCTGAAAAATCCAGAAAGGATTGCAATTAAAACTCCGAAGTATCATATCGCCAACCATTTATCCGTGACACCTCTGCCGTACTGGAAACTTACTCTTCCTTTTGTTAATCATTATCCCATGCCTCCCAAAATTCAGCTAGTCGTTGTTAAATGTTACTCAATATAGCAAATTCTTCGCTCTACCCGTTACACTTCCTCCGCCCCACAAATTACGGGAAAAGCTCCAGCTATTTCGGCTATGTTTCCTCATTATCCCGCATTAACTGTAAAACCTCCCGTTAATTTGAACTATTATGCCAAATTCACGCCATAGAACAAAATTAGCTGGAGGTTTTCCATCAAAATGCTATAAAAGGTCTTGCGAGCATGAAATAGCTGGAGGTTTTCCAGCTATTTATCTCTGCGTAAGCCTAGCTAAAGTATATGACCGAGGCCATCCGGCGAACAATCCTTTTTCGGTTAAAATAGAATCATCCACGCAAGCCTACTAAAAATTTTTGCTGCGGACTTCGAAAACGGCAAATTTCAAATAGTGTCCTTCATCCACGCCCAGGATTTGCGGGTGGTCTTTCCCTGCGGCACGCCATTCGACGAGACGGAGGATTTTGCCCGCATCAACTGCGGCTTCCTGAATCGTCTCCAGGAAAAGATCGGGACGCATATGGTAAGAACAGCTTGCCGTTACCAGGTATCCGCCCTCGTTGACCAGCTTCATCCCGTGCAGATTGATGTCCTTGTATCCCCGGCAAGCGCCCTTGACCGCTCCCCTTGTTTTGGCAAAGGCCGGCGGATCAAGAATCACGACGTCCCACGTCCGTCCGCCCCCAGCGCTCATCGGCACGGAGGTATCGGTTTTTGTTTTTCCGCCCTCATTGCCCGCCACGGCCCGGGCGCTGCGTTCAGCTAGGCCTTTCACCTGACTGCGGAGATAGTCGAACGCATCCGCGACCACGAATTCAACGCGGTCTTCAAAACCGTTCAACTCCACATTGCTCTTGGCGCTCTCGATCGCATGTTCGGAAATGTCCAGGCAGGTCACTTTTTTGGCACCATATTGGCATGCATGCAACGTAAAGCTACCCGTATGCGAGAAGCATTCCAATACTGTCGCTCCATCCCAATAAGGGAAAGTCACTTCCTTGCCTTTGCTGTTGACCGGAACCTGGCGTGTTACTCCCGCCTCATCCGTGAAATCTTGCAGCTCTATACCGCTACGTGCTCCCCATCCCGTCATGAGCGGCTTGATGGAGGCGCGGTTTTCACGCTGATCGAAGAAATAACCGGTTTTTTGCCCCTGCTCAATGTCGACTTTGATTTTCAATCCGTTCTCAGTAACCGTAACATGCCGGGGCGGATTTCCGTACAAAGGCCCCTTGACCTGCTCCAAATCTTCCATTTCCCGTATGGAGACGTCGCTTCGCTCATAAATCCCGACCGGCTGCATTACAGTAACCAGCGCTTCGACAATGGCATCTCTGCAGACGTCCATGCCTAAGGTCAGCAGTTGGATCACGAGTACGTCGCCGAAACGGTCAACAATTAAGCCCGGCAAAAAATCGGCTTCTCCATATACGAGGCGGTAGGCATTCTCATGGACGAAACGCTCCCGGTGCTTCAGACATTCCCGGAACCGTTCCACAAAAAAAGCGGCGTCCATCTTTTCCAGCGTCACGAAGGAAACGGCCCGGACCGTAATCTGCGATGCCGGATTGTAATAACCGGTGGCCAGAAACCGGCGCCGATGATCCAGTACTTGTACCAGACTCCCTGCTACCGGCTCTCCTTCCACACTCTCAATTTCACTTTTGTAAACCCAGGGATGCCCCAGTTCCAGACGCTTCTTGCGGCTGCGCGATAATATAACGGATGCCACGATGCTCACTCAACTCCTAAAGTAGGTTGTTCAACAGTAAATCACGAATCATAGGTTAACTTGGTCACGTCTCTGCCCTTACCCGCATGGACCCCGGCTCAGGGGCATATATGTAACTTGTAAGGGTTGTTCAATAAATAACGGAACATGATAAAAGGAGGTCCTTACCGATGTTTCATGCTATCCTATTTCCAGTTA
>DJTQ01000375.1 GCA_002439285.1 Paenibacillaceae bacterium UBA6304 | reverse complement strand
CTCAGGAACGTTATTCGTGTCATATTGACCGTTTCTCTTCCGTAACGGAACTAGAAGCCGTTATTTAGTCCGAAACCACTCCATCTGGTCTGATTTCTACCAAATAAGGTTTCTGGGTTCCGTTATGTCCTCCCGACAATGCGATTATACTAAAATAACGGCTCTGAGTTCCTTTAGCTATAAATTACGGAGACTTTCGAGATAGGAAGAACTTGCGGAACTTGTGGAACTTGTAAAACGTGCGGTATTTGCGAACTTGTGGAACGTGCGGTACTTGCGGTACTTGTGGAATATTCCGAATTTGGAGACCGCGTCTGGAACGCAATATGGTCTCCATGGCCTGCAATACTAATTTCGAGGTTTATACTCTCTGTAATACAAAAAAGCCCGGATCATCAAAAATGATCCAGGCCACCTGAGTTCACAGCTAAATTCTAAGACACAATCACAAGCTCCGGTTCCGGTACAAAACCATAATGCTTGTCAATGGATTCCTGCACCAGTCGGATCAGGTGAATGACATCCTCTGCCTTAGCACCTCCCCGGTTTTGGATCACGTTTCCGTGAACAGGCGAGATCATCGCCATTCCGTGCTGCGTCCCCCGAAGATGAAGTCTGTCCGCCAGCTTCCCGATAGGTTCGCCGATAGAATAATTGTTTTTGAACACCGAGCCGCATGAAGGGTATTCGAAGTGCAATTTCCCGTTCCTGTCGGTAATGATGCTCCGCATAGGAATGGCTGTCGGATCATGCTCCTGCTTAAGCCGGTCCAACCACTTCATATAGTAGGAAGAGAACACTTGCAAGCTGGAGTTTTCGAGCATTCCACGATCCAATTGTGCTAGAAACGGCTGCAAAGCTTCCGGATGATCCGGTAATTGCTTTATTTTCAAATCGGCACTAATGATAAACCAGTTTTTCCTTTGAAAAATAGATTGCTTATAAGCGAACTCGCAATGCTCCACGCTAATCGACTGGATCCCCTGCCGGAAATCATCGAGATCTACATAGTAAACCCGATCTATATAGTCACTGATATGGTTGCTGAAATATTTCGCGTTCATGTAAACGCCGCCGCCCAAGGTTCCGGGAAGCAAGAAGCAGAAATCGAAATCGGAAGTGCCGATAGCTGCACCAATCAGGGCCAACAATGACATCGGCGTACCGGCAGATACATGCAGCCGGTCTTGATTTATAGAGATTTCCATATGAGAACGTGTGGAGATGAATAAGGTGTCGGGGTTAGGCTCGTCAGGGAACAACAAATTGGAGCCCATACCGAACAATAACGGGTGAAGCCCCTGATTCTGCGCGATTTCCAACAGATCAAGCACATCGGTATCTTTACGGGGCAGCGCCAGAAACTTGGCTTGGCCTCCTATTTCATAAGTTGAATATCGGGATAAGGGCTGGTCTTTAAATAGACACGCCAGTTCCATGGATGTCATTTGAAACTCCTTCCTAAAGCTCGGCTAAAACCAAATAGGCCTATATAATTTAACAACAATATATATTATGTAGGTAGCCTATCCAGATTGCAATTGTAGCATTTTGTCGGCATTTGTAGTAATTTATTCCACCTCATCCAAATAATAAAATTTTATCCCTGTATTATAAAATTGTACCCCTATATGAATTTGCAAACGTAGATTACACTCTTCCTAACCAACCAGAATTACAAATTTTATTAAATTTGTTGGGGGGAATTGAAATGAAAAGATCATCATTAGTACTACTCGGTATCATGTTAGTATTCTCCATGTTTCTTGCTGCGTGCGGAAATAAAAGCGCTAACAATCCTGAGCCGTCCGCAACTGCAAACAATACCGCGGCCACGACTGAACCACAGCCTGAGGAAACGAAAGCGCCTGACCCGGTTAAGCTCCGCGTATTCTCTACGTTCGGTGGTACGGATGCGGCCCGGGAAGCCTTCCAAAGCGCCATCGACGAGTTTACGGCCAAGTACCCGAACGTCACCGTTGAGAATGACACGATGTCGGCCAACGATGACGGCTTCCGCACCAAAGTCAATACCGATATGACTAGCGGTAACGAACCTGACCTGTTGTTTTATTTTATCGGAGCGGATGCGGAAGGTTTCGTGAATGCCGGAAAAGTGGTTCCGTTAAACGAAATTCTGGATGCCAACGCCGACTGGAAAAGCGGATTTATTCCCGATGCTCTGAAATTGGCTACTCAAAAAGACGGCAATATTTACGCCGCCCCGCTTACAGGTTTCTATGAAGGCCTGTTCGTTAATAAGAAAATATTCGAAGACAATGGTCTGGAGCTTCCTACGGATTGGGATAAGTTGACGACGGCTGTCAAAGGCCTCTCCGCTAAAGGCATCATCCCCCTCTCCGTACCGTTCGATCAATCACATTATCTGATTGAGCATACGATTCTGTCGGCAGCCGGTCCGGAAGGACAGAACAAAGGCTTGGTTGACGGCATCGACCCGAATTGGGAAAAAGCGTATGCCGCTATGAAGGAACTGTATGACCTCGGAGCTTTCCCTAAAGATGCGGCAACGATTGATCTGGGTATGTCCGGAAATTACTACAGCGAAGGTCTCGCTGCTATGACGATTGAAGGCTCCTGGGCTGTCGGCGGGTGGACTGAAGATACCCGTAACAATTCGACGGTGCTTCCATTCCCTACCGTCCCTGGCGGTGCCGGCAGCGGTAACGACATCGTAGGCGGCTTCGGCTCCGGATTCTATATCTCTAAAGCGGCTTACGACGATGCCGCCAAGAAGGATACGGTGGTTGAACTGCTGAAACATCTGACATCCCCGGCCAGCATCCAAAAGATCGCCAGCGCTAACGGCGGAACTCCTGCCGCGGACGTAGAAGTCACAGGGCTTGCTCAAGTCGCGCTTGACGGATTTGCAATGGCGGCCAAAGCAAGCACCATCAGCGCTCCGGTCGACAGTAAGGTAGCACCAGAAACATTCTCCGATCTTCGCGCTAGCGTCCAACAGGTAGTCACCGGCAAGAAAACGCCGGCCCAAGCTATCGAGGACGCCAAGAAAGTCGAGGATGCCAACAAGAAGTGATTTCATTTTTGCAGGAAGAACTATAAACGGATCAACGCCGCCGCGGATATCATATCGGCGGCGTAGCCGTTTCTCCGCCACATGCACAAATTTTCGACAAAGGTGATGATTATGAAGGGTGACCGAAAGTATATCTTCATGTTTCTTCTGCCGTCCGCAGCGTTAATGGCTATCTTCTTATATTATCCGTTTTTCAAAAGCCTTTATTTGAGCTTTTACCGCACCAAGGGCTTCTTTGACAAAAAATTTATCGGCTGGGATAACTACACCCGCCTATTCTCGGATAAATTGTTGGGCGCGGCGACTTTGCACACTTTGGAAATCATGCTTTATGTGATTGTGTTCCAAGTCGGAATCGCCCTGGTTCTGGCCGTCCTGGTGGAAAGCATCGGCAAGTTGCAAAACTTCTACCGAACCGTTTTCTTTTTTCCTGTCGTCATTTCAGGAACGGCCATCTCTCTCCTGTTTGTCTTGTTCTACAACTATAATTTTGGTCTGCTGAACAGCATTCTGGCGAATTTCGGCATCGAAAAAGTGCTGTGGCTAGGCGAATCCAATGCGCTTCGGGCCGTTTCCATTCCTACGGTATGGCACTATGTCGGCTTTTATTTCATTTTGTTCCTCACCGCGATGTCGAAAATTCCTGCCGATTATTACGAAGCCGCCAGGCTGGAAGGAATTAATGCCTTTAAGCGAACGACGCTGCTTACGATTCCACTGATATTGAGCGACATCAAGGTCGTCATTACGCTGGCCATTACGGGTACGCTTAAAGTATTTGAATTTATTTGGGTCATTACGAGCGGACAGAACGGCACGGAAGTCCTCGGCACGTATATGTACAAAAAAGCGATGGTTGACCAGAATTTCGGTTACGGATCGGCGATTGCCATTTATATGGTAGTTTTCGGCGTCCTGCTGGCATTGGTCGCCAATCGCTTAATGAAAAGGGAAGAAATTACTTACTAACCTTATAGGGGTGTACAGTTATGCAGCCAACCATTTCTGCGGAACACCATGTACAGCGGGGAGAATTCAGACGGTTTCGTATCGGCAAGGCCTTGATTTACGTGATATTGTCTGCCTGGGCCATGACCACGATTTATCCGTTATTCTGGATCATCAACAATTCTTTCAAGGTGTCCAGAGATGTTATGAATAATTCGTTCAGCATAGCCTGGAATATAGATCTAATAAACTATACCAACGCTTTTGATCGCA
>DJTQ01000098.1 GCA_002439285.1 Paenibacillaceae bacterium UBA6304 | reverse complement strand
AAACCGAATTTCAAAAACTTCACGAAGGTAATCGGTTCCCCTTCCTTGGCGGACATCCCTGCAGCGATCAGGTTAGCGCTCGCTCCGATCAGTGAGCCGTTACCACCGAGACAGGCGCCGAGCGCCAAACTCCACCAGAGCGGCTCCAAATTAGAAATCCCCATGCTGCCCATGTCCTGAATCATCGGAATCATGGTGGCCACAAACGGAATATTATCCAAAAAAGCGGAAGCTATAGCACTAAGCCATAAAATAAGCATCGAAGTTAACAACGGGTCTCCTCCGGTTAAATCGATAGCCTGCTCCGCAAGCTGTTTGATGGTGCCTGTTTCGATCAATCCGCCTACCAGAACGAACAGTCCCACGAAGAAAAAGATCGTCGGCCATTCCACCGTACGGAACGCTCTCTCCATTACATGTTCACCCGTAAGCAGCAGAAGAAGGAATGCTCCGGCCAAGGCTACGGTTGCGGATTCCAAATGGAAGCTTTGATGCATAAAGAATCCAACCAGGGTAAGCCCGAGGATTGTCAGGCATTTCACCAAGAGCTTCCGATCCGTGATCAACCCGTTCAGGCTCATTTTCATCATGCCTTCGCGAAGTTCCTTAGAGGTTGAAAGTCCCTTCCGGAAAATCAAAATGAAGAGAGGCAATGTCACCGCCAGAATCAGAATGGCGATCGGAGCCAGGTTTTGCAGGAATGCCATGAAGGTCAGTTCTTTAACAGCACTGCCGATCATAATGTTTGGCGGATCTCCGATCAGTGTGGCTGTGCCGCCGATATTGGAGGCGATAACCAAGGCGAATACATACGGAAATGGCTTGACCTTTAACTGTCGCGTAATGCTGAATGCTACTGGAACCATCAGAATAATCGTAGTGACATTGTCTAGAAAAGCGGAGCCTACCGCAGTGATCAGAGCGAGAAGCCATAGAATCGTAAGAGGATTACCCTTTGCCTTCTTGGCCGTCCAAATTCCAATATAGTTGAAGAGACCCGTCTCCGCCGTCGTATTGACGATGATCATCATTCCGATGAGCAGGCCCAGCGTATTGAAATCAATGTGATGAATGGCCGTCTCCTGATCGATGATGCCCAGTACGATCATCAGTACGGCCCCTACCATGGCGAGCAGAGTCCGATGAATCTTCTCGGAAATGATAAGTGCGTAGGTTAACAAAAAGATGGCGATAGCCCAAATAGCTTGATGTTCCATAAATTCCCCTCCTTGGTAGTATGAACAGTATTCGGACTACCTTTTAGATTGCCATGAAGGGGCAGAATTATGCTATATAAGCCTAAAAATAGGCAAAAAGAGCCCGCATCATGGCAGGCTCCTCCGATAACTGTCGTTTTCTATTGTTTACTCGTGCATGTATCATTATATTATGGGCTTTTTGAAATGTAAAGGGTAAAGGCCGGCAGCAGTAGAGCCGCCTGTCTATCCGGGGGCGGAACTCTACCTCGACTTTGGTCTAGGTTCAAAAACCGTCCACGGTCCGTTTTGAAGAAACCGATTCAGGCCTAAAATAGAGTCATAAGGTTGAACAAATGAGAGGCGGTGATAAACAATGAGAACAAATCGGCCCAATGGTTTTGCGATTATACTTATTGCCCTTGGCGTTTTGATTCTGCTGGGCAAACTGACCCCGTTCCTGGGTAGCCTGTTCGGCCTGAT
The DNA here is from genome assembly GCA_002439285.1 of Paenibacillaceae bacterium UBA6304. Taxonomy (GTDB): domain Bacteria; phylum Bacillota; class Bacilli; order Paenibacillales; family Paenibacillaceae; genus Fontibacillus. The sequence continues at coordinate 1,239 of DJTQ01000098.1, read as the reverse complement.
ACTTGCGATTGCGATGGTCGCACTTGGTTACTACGGGATCAAGCGCGGGAATGCGTTCTTCGGGTGGATCGTGCTGATTCTGGGGATTATATCCTTGATCTCCAAGCTGGCTTGGCTGATCGTTCCGGTACTCGGAATCGGATTGATCGTTTACGGAATTTCCTCCCTTAAAGGCAAGCGGGGTTACTGATCATATATACGGAAACCATTGAATAAAGAATAACCGAAAGGTTAGGAGGGACAAAAGAGTCATGAGTGTATTTCGCCGAGTACGGGATATTACAGTAGCAAATTTGAATGAACGCCTGGAACAGTCGCAGGATCCGGTACGTTTGATCGACCAATTCCTGATCGAGACCCGTCAGGAGATTGCCGAAGCCGAGAAGCTTCACCATCAATACGCCGGTCATACCAAACAACTGAAACAGCAGGTGGATCAGGCAACGACTATGCGGAGCAAGCGTGAGGAACAGGCACTGCTCGCCCTGAAGGCGGGTGAAGAACATCTCGCCAAGCTGGCCCTGCAGGAGAAGATGTTGTACGACGAAAAAATCGAGCAGTATTCCGATCTTTACGCACAGAGTCTGGAATCGCTTCAAGAACTGGAGAATCAGCTTCATGAGCTGAAGACCGAATATCAAGTGGTCTACAGCAAACGGCAGTACTATTACGCCAGAATGGAAACTCTTCGTTTGCAGCAGCGGATGAATCAGCGGATGAACGGCTACGGGATGCAGGATGTACCGAAGATGTTCAACCGCCTGGAGGACCGGGTATCGGATATGGAATGGGAAGCCCGCAGTTTGCGCGATTTGCGCAAAGCAGGCCAGGACTTCGTAAACCAAGCCGGATCCGCCATCCAATCGACTCTGGAACAGGAGCTCTCCCGTTTGAAGCAAAAGCTGAATAACAAAGGGGAGGAGTAGTACAAATGGGTAGATTATACCGTTCAAGACGGGATAAATGGTTTAGCGGTCTGCTAGGCGGACTGGGCGCTCATTTCGGAATCAGCACAACGGCGCTTCGTATCTTGACGATCATCAGTGTGCCGTTTACGAGCGGAGCGACGATTTTTATATACTTGATCGCCTCGCTGGTCATTTCGAAGGAACCCTATGAACCATTCGATCCTTACTTTCATAACAACGGTTGGAATGGAAACGGCGGGGCAGGCGGTTACGGCGGTTATGGCGGCGGAAATCCAGGTAATCCGGGTCAACCGGGATATGGATATGGCTC
>DJTQ01000321.1 GCA_002439285.1 Paenibacillaceae bacterium UBA6304 | reverse complement strand
ATTATCGAGCACGAGTTTCATCGGGTTACCTCCCCCTGAGCATGCGAGTTCTTGTCTATCCAAAAAAGAGGGTGTTCCCAAAGCGGACTTTTGGAACACGCACCATAAGGCTGTCTTAGAAGTTAGGATCTACGTCAAACCATTTGTTGTACAACGTTTTTAACGTACCGTCATCTTTCATTTCCTGCAGCGCTTTGTTGACGGCTTTTTGCAGGTCGGGGTTATTCTTCGGCATGGCGACTCCGGCAAAATCGGATTTTAGAGGCTCCCCAACGGTTTTTAACTTCAAATTATTGCTCTCAATGAGGGGTTTCAAGGCAAACAAGTTATTGATCGTTGCGTCGATTCGGCCATTGTTAAGATCCATCAGTGCGTTCAAATTGTCGTTGTAAGTTACGATTTCGAAGTCTCCGACCTTCGGCAGCACTTCATCGCGCAGGTATGCTTCGTCATTTGTTCCGAGCGCGACGCCGACCTTTTTTCCTTTGAAATCTTCAACCGATTGAATGCTGTCGTTGTTGTCTTTTACAATAATGCTCACGTCATTTTTTACGTACGGTTCAGAGAAATCGATCGATTTCTTGCGGTCTTCCGTGATCGTTACCTGGCTGACGAGGGCATCATACTTTCCTTTTTGCAGACCTTCGATCAAACCGGAGAACTCACCGGTCACAAAGTTTGCTTCAACACCGATCCGTTTGGCAATTTCCTTGGACAAATCGGCATCGTATCCGTCGACTTCATTGTTCTCATTAACGAAATTATAAGGGGCGTACGTTCCCATCAAACCGATGGTGATTTTGCCTTTGCTCTTTATCTGTTCCAGCAGCTTGCCGCCGGATGCTTTATTGTCGTTTTGCGCTTGGTTGTTGCCTGCCGGTTCGGTCGCGTTGCCCTTGTTGCCGTTAGTTCCGGCATTGCTGCCGCAAGCGGATAATACGAGGCTTAAAGCGGCGATCAGTGTCAAGAAGAATAGGGACTTTCTCTTTCTTAATTTCATAATGTGTACTCTCCTCATTTCATAAAGTATTTGGATTGCGAATGCGATTTCGACCATTCTCTGTCCGTCGGGACCGCCGATCAAACCGTAAAATTCACAACGCGCAGCCGCATAGGCCATTTGTTCCGCCGTATAGACCGGGACGTAATCGACGTCATGCCTCCGGTCCAAACAACCATTTCGAGACCGTACCTTCCATCAGGGAAGAGAGAAGCAGGGTTCGAAGCTCCACTACTCCCGGTGACTCGGTTAGCATGCCAAGCTCGGATGCTCTCTCGATGTTGGTCCGGAAAGCTTGTCCAAAATCCTGCCAGGTTTGCGAGACGGCTTCCTGGATGGCAGGATCGGGCGCCTTGTCCCTTAATAAGCAGCAGCACCATTAAATGGCGTTCGCTCTCCGCGAACCGGAACAGTTCCGTCAGCAGTTTGTGCGTGGAGATTTCCATATCCTTTACCGTACCGGGTTCCTTGCGGTAGCCCGTAGCGATCGTTTCGACTAATTTGTCCCTACCGCTGCGGATCAATTCAAGCGTCATCTTTTAATCCGAAGCTGCCCCTTTCGCGAATGGAAGGGGCACCAGGAAGAATCCGATTATATAATTTGATGCAGACCGATGAGAATCAGCAGAAGCCCGGAAATGACCGTAGCCCGGTTACCGAGTTTTTCGGCTGCGTACTTTTCACCAAAACCAGAGCATAAGGCCAGAAGCAGAAAGCTGAATATCCCGACCGACAGCGAAGTATAAAATACATTTAGATGGGTAATACCCGCATTAAAGCCCCCTGCCAGAGCGTTCATGGCAAGCGCGATGCCAAGCAGCACGGATTCCCCAAGACTAAGACTTTTGGATCTGTCTCTGTCCGCTTCCTCCGGGTTGCGAAGCAGGCGGGTCAGAATCGGGGCATCTTCTTCCGAAGGGATGGCCGGTTTTTTTTCCACAAAAGGTTGAATCAGCACCCACACGCCGACGGCTACAATCACTATGGTTCCGATCCATTGACCGATCCAGGGATGAACCCATAAGGCGATCCAATTCCCGAACAGTCCCGACAATAGCGTAGCGACAAATGAAATGAGTGCGATCGCAAGGTTGGAATACCAGGGAATATGGATTTTTCGGACTCCGTAGGCAATACCGACCCCTGCGTTATCCAGGTTGGAGGCCAAACCAATGGCAACGACAGCCCACAGGCTGATCATGTTCATGATGCTCGCTCCTTTGCAACAATGATGCCACAGCATATGCCCAGAAGCTGATTTTGGTTTCTTTCCGTCCGAGGACAATTCTTGAATGTGGTGAAATTTAGCGAAATCCTGATAAATAGTTTTCCTTTCTCCTGAATAAAGTAGTATAATTTTAAAAAAGATAGCCTAAAGAGGTGATAAATGTGCTTGAAAATTTGTTGCGGCCTACGCATCTGCTGTTATTGGTTATCGCCGCATTGTTATTGTTCGGCCCGAGCAAACTGCCCGAATTGGGACGCAGCTTCGGGACGATGCTGAAGGAATTCAAGAAAGGCGCACGTGGAGACTTTGAAGAGGAGAAACCGCAGGAGATCCAGGCCGCCGTACAAGAGACCACTAAAACCTAACATAAATAATCCCCGCCAATGCGGGGAGAACCTCATGTGTATAAAAATGAAGGGCGCCCATCGGGCGCCCTTTTTGTAACTCTATAGAAATTGCAGCAAGTTGTTTGTTTTGTTTGATTGTCCTCCATTATCCTTGCAACAGCAGCAGGATAATGGAGGACAATCCAAGGCAGGTGCTGATCAGGTACAGAAACATTACAGCCTGTTTATGATTTAATCCGGCGCGAAGCAGGCGGTAGTGAACCTGGCTGGCATCGGCCTGATAAATGGCTTTGCCTTGCAAGAAGCGTTTGATGACCACGAACAAATTGTCAAAAATCGGAACTCCAAGCGCGAGCACAGGAATAAACAAGGACAGGATGGTTGCCTGTTTGAATGCTCCATCCAGCGCGATCACGGCAAGCATAAATCCGAGGAAGGTCGCCCCCGCATCGCCCATGAATACTTTTGCCGGCGGCTTATTGTACCGGAGATAGGCGAGCGTCACGCCGATAAGCGTGATGGACAACATGGCCGATGTGGTCTGGCCTTTGGTCAAGGCGACCACGAACAAGGTTACTGCCGAAATTGCGGATAGTCCGCCAGCTAATCCGTCCAGGCCGTCCGAAAAATTAATAACCGTAGTTACGCCGAAAATCCAGAGAATCGTTAATATGAACTGCAGCCACATCGGCAGAAGCACATAGTCGCCGCTGAACGGATTTACGAAGCCGCTGAAGGTAATTCCCGAGGCAAACACCAGCACGGCAGCGGAAACTTGAACGATCAGCTTCGGCAGGGCAGGGAAATCTTTGCCTTTGGTTTTGAACCAGTCATCCACGGTTCCGATGACAAGCAGCAGAATGCCACCCAGAAAGAGGGCGCCGGTCTGCATCGAGAAATCCCGTGTAAAGAGGAGATATGAAATGAAAAATCCGGCAAAGATCGCATAACTGGCAGTTAGCGGGATCGGATTGCGATGGATTTTCCGTTCGACGTCCGCTCTTGGCTTGTCCACGAAATCGAGCCGGAACGCCAGTTTGCCCAGAGGCGGAATCAGAAAATACACAATGAGAAACGAGAGCAAAAAAGAATAGATATATAAGATTTTAGTCACCACCAAGGCCATTTTTACTTTACTTGCTAACTTCTATTATAAAAAGAAACGTGAAATCTGTCGAACAATTAAATCAGGAATGCCCAGGTTTTGGATTCCGGGATTTCACTCGCATCCGCTGAACGGAAACGAGCAAAGCGAGCAGGCAGATTCCCATCGCCGTCCAAAAAACCGTATGCAGCGCCTGAAGCGCAGCTTCTGCCTCTCCGGATGATCCGGATCTCAAATAGCTGAGGCGCGAGGAATAAAGCGAGATGGATAAGGAAGTACCGAGCACCATGCCTATATTTCGGACCAATGCGTTTAATCCCCCGGCGGTTCCCAGCTTGTCCCGTGACACTGCCCCCATGATGCTGGAGTTGTTCGGGGATTGGAACAGGCCTCCGCCAAGCCCGAATAGTCCGAGATGCAGCCCGACCATCCATGCGCTCTCTTGGGTCGACAACGTATTGAGCAGTCCGAAAGCGAGCGCATTGACTAGAAGTCCGGCCGTGGTCAGCGCGTACGAGCCGATCTTGTCCGACAACCAGCCGGAGATCGGAGCGACGACGGCCATGACTAGCGGATAGACCATCATTGTATATCCGGTTTTGGCCGGGGAGAACCCCAGTACATCATGCATATAAAAAGGCATCAACACATTAGTAAAGAAGAGAGCTACGAAAGAAAGCAATGCCGTAATATTACCAATTCTGAAGGCCGGAATCCGGTACAGACTGAAGTCGAGCATCGGGTAGCGGGTTCTTCTTTCCCAAAGATAGAATACGATCAGTACAAGCAGTGACAATCCTCCGCCAATCCATACGGTAGGAGAGAGCCAGCCCCAGTCCTGGCCGCCCGAAATGACGTATAGAAACGCCACCATGCCGACCATGAAGAGCGTAGAGCCGGTATAGTCGAACGGTTGTTGCTTCTTGCGGTCCCGGTCTTTGGGAAGGATGAACCAGCCCGCGAAGAATCCGAAAATACCAATGGGGACATTTATCCAGAAAATTGAGGTCCAACCCAGATGCTCGACGAGAATGCCGCCGATCCCGGGTCCGGTCAATGAACCGAGCGACACCATGGTGCCTGTGATGCCCATGGCCCGGCCGCGCCCTTTGCTGGAGAATACTTCGGCGATGATCGCCTGGCTGTTTGACATCAGGCAAGCGGCTCCCAGCGCTTGAAGAATTCTGGAGCCGATCAAAAGGCCCAGTGTGTTTGATATTCCGCAAAAGGCTGAGCCGATGGCGAAGATAAGAAAGCCATAATTATAAATTCTGCTGCGGCCGAACATATCCGAAATTTTGCCCATGATCGGCAAGGTTGCGCATATGGTCAACAAATAAGCGGTGAGTACCCACTGGACGACATGGATGGGAGCGCTAAGCTCCCCGGCGATCGTCGGCAGCGCCACGTTGGCGATACTTCCGTCCAAGGTCGACATAAAGGTGCCGAGTGAAACGTTGGCGAGGATCACCCAGGGGTTGGCTAGCCAAGTGGACTTAGCCGTTTTGTGCTGTTCTTGTGACAAGTCGGTAACCTCTTTTCAACTGCTGCATTGTGGAATAATTTCACTTTTTGTATTATATCATGGGGAGTTAAGGATTACTCGGGCCGTCCGGCGTCGAAAATCCGAAGCAATTATGATACATTATATAAGGTGTAGATGATAAAAAAATGCAAGCTTTAGGGTACGGAGGGATACTCAATGCAAGATGATTATACGCGTAAGCTGGAAGACCAGAAAGGGCTGTTTCGGCAACTTGGCATCAAACTGGATGCGCTTGCTATCCATGAAAAGGATTTTGACGTTAAGATGCGGGGGTATGAAAAGGAAGAAGTCGACCGTTTTCTTGATGACGTAATTGCAGATTATGAGCGTTTTTATGATATCATTACGGATCTGCTGGACAAATATAAAGAGATCCAGCGGCGTCAGGCTTATTGGGAAGAAGAGAAAAAGGCCTTAGCCTCCCGCAAGCCGCAGATCGATACGGTTAACGCAGTGGACCGCCGCATCGTGGAGGACGGAATACGCCAACTGGAGCGTAGCCTGGAACAGCTCAAACTGCATATTCGTGAATAAAGTGTAACGAGGAACCGGCATCGTCTGCCCGGTTCCTTATTTGTTGTTATGGCGCGGTGTTTTGTGATCCGCGAAATTGTCCAACCGGGGACACGGTTAACGGCTCGGGATAGCGAACGAATAATCGGGATTCACTTTACGCACACTTCTTACAGTATAGGGACATTACCGAGAAGTTTGACCTCATGAAATTCCGAAATAGCTGCTTACAACAGGATTATTATTCGTATTTGCTTTTAATCACATCTATTTAGTAGTTTATCTTATATAGTGAGGATAGATCTTCACGTGATGTTCATGTTTTAAAACTTGCACAAAATACGGTGTGGTGGTATGATTGAAACAAGATTTAGAATAAGTCTAAATTTAAAAAAAAGACTTATAACTTACTCACGCTACTATCTACATTTTGAATGGAGGAAATTGAAATGACAAATCAAAACTTGACCCAAAATGAACTGGCTCTTGAAAAGCAATTGAACCTGCAAATCGCGAACTGGACGGTACTGTATACGAAGCTGCACAATTTCCACTGGTTTGTAAAAGGCCCTAATTTCTTTACCCTGCACGAAAAATTCGAAGAACTGTACAATGAAGCTGCCACAAATATTGACGAGCTGGCGGAACGCTTGCTTGCCATCGGCGGAAAGCCTGTAGCAACGCTTCGCGACTCCTTGTCTATCGCGACCTTGTCGGAAGCGGGCGGTGGAGAAACGCCGGAAGCTATGGTTACTGCAATCGTTGCGGATTTCACAACCTTGCAGGATGAATTGAAGCAAGGCATGGAAGCAGCCGAGGAAGCTCAAGACGAGGCTACCAGCGATATGCTGTTGGGTATCTTGTCCGCACTCGAGAAACATAACTGGATGCTGAACGCATACTTAGGCAAGTAACCAGTATTTTAATTAATTTTGGTTCCCGCGGTTTACCAATTGTATATTTGACGGAGTGAAGCACACGCCGTTTCATGGATTTTAGCTCATCATGAGCTGACCATGAAACGGCTTTTTTATTTTTCTGAGGGGTGGGATATTCATGTTTGAACAGAAGTATACGGAATGGATCAGTTCGAATCTGCAGGAGGAGGAGAATCACAGACGATGCGAACTCCTTGAAAAGGGTTTGGGGCATGGGACGGTCGAGTTTCTTCGCACGGTCTGGTATCCCGCGGTAGGTAATTTTAATTACTTGTATCCGGAATGGGAGGTGCTTGACTTCTATAATGGATACCGCTATTTGGACCTTGCTTATATGCCGGGTGGCGCAAAAGGCGGGATTGAAATCCAAGGTTACGGGCCTCATGCGAGAGATCTTGACGTCAGGCGCTTTAAGGACCTGTGCATGCGGCACAGCATGCTGGCTCTCGATGGATGGGTGTTTTTGCCTATCGCTTATCTTTCCATCAAAGAGGAACCAAAGCAATGTCAGCAGCTTATACTCTCCTTTGTCGGCAAATTTCTTTCAACCGATGTATCGGCAGAACTGGATTGGGCAGAAGCAGAAACACTGCGTTATGCCCACCGCTTGCTGCGACCCTTTGTCCCGTCCGAGCTCGCCTCCCACCTTCATCTCTCCGATCGCCATACTCGTCGAGTTTTGCACCGTTTGGTGGAACTACAGTTCTTACGCGTTGCAGGAGAGGGTAGCTTGCGCTACCGCAAATATCAACTGCGGTAGCGAATGGACGGAGGAAGCAAAAGAAGCTCATCAATTTCTAACGGACATAGGAGCCGTTAAACTGCGTAAAATGATGACTTTGAAATTCTAAGGGACACAAGGGACGCTAATCTCTCTTAAATCACCCGAAATCTGATGAACAAGCCCTTTTAAGGGCTATGGTGTCCGTTAGATTTTGAAAAGAGCAAAATATGAGGAAATAGCGTCTCTGGTGTCCGTTAGAATAAAATTTGTTGTTGGGCAGATTTCGCAGTCGCTTAGCACCATACTAGACTCCTATACTGTTAACTCTGCCATGCAGCCAGACCCTGAGCACCGGAGTAACTTGAACTAATGCAGCCATACACCGAGCACTAGGTGCGTAAGCAATCAAACTCCCATCTGAAGAGAAGTAAGACCAAGCTGGACGTTGCGTGAGCGTGGACCAAGTAGTGAGGCATCCTGATGGGAGAGGAAAGTAAGTTTTTATGCTCCACCCGGCAAGTATACGGATCTTCGCGGTATGATCGGACCTCTATTTTTACATCAGCAAAAATTGCCGGATTTGTCCGATCACTTGGGCGTTACAGGAGCTTACTCGCCTGGTATGCGGGAAGAGAAAGTTGTTTTGTTTCCGGAGAGGGGGGTAATACAATAGCGTACCGATGAACGGTACCTTCAAACAAACGATAAGGAGTGATTTCAAATGGCAAACAACAACAATCGAGATGGGAAAATGAGCCGTGAGGAAGCCGGTCGTATGGGTGGAGAAGCAACGGCTAAGAACCACGATAAGGAATTTTATCAAGAGATCGGGCAAAAAGGTGGAGAAGCCACTTCCCAAAGTCATGATAAGGACTTCTATCAAGAGATTGGCCAAAAAGGCGGGGAGGCTACTTCACGCTCGCATGATAAGGAATTTTATCAGGAAATTGGACAAAAGGGCGGCGAAGCCCGCGGTGATTCCAACGGCAACAATGGCAAGATGAGCCGGGAAGAGGCGGGTCGCAAGGGCGGCGAAGCCCGGGCGCGTCAGCGGAAATAATCAATAAGCGGTGAAGTGTTCGGCGAATGTGGAATTGAGGCTGCAACTTTATCTATAATAGAAACGCCCCTCATCCTTACCCAGGATGAGGGGCGTTTTGCGATCGGAGCTCGCATTACACCTTAAAGCGGTCGATCAGAGTATGCAGCCTTTCTGATAGGCCGGAGAGGAAGGTAGCGGATGCATCGACTTCCTGCATGGCGGCGAGCTGCTCTTCGGAGGCCGCGGACATAGTCTGCGTTCCGTCGACCGTCCCGTTGGCCACAACTACCAGTTGCTCAATCGCTTCAACAAGTAGTTTGGAGTTGGCGGACAATTGGTGGAAAGTTTCACTGATATTTTCGACGGCATCGGCGGAATTCTTGGTCGACCTTTGAATTTCAAGGAATGAGTTCCCCGCGTTGCCTACCAGTTCGGCCCCAAGCTTCACTTCATGGGAGGCCACTTCCATCGTATCCGAGGTCGCTTCCATTTGATTGATGATGAACGTAATGAGTGAGGAAATCTGTTTCGTCGATTCCGCGGACCGCTCGGCGAGCTTGCGGACGGAGGAAGCGACAACTGCAAATCCGCTGCCGTGTTCACCGGCCCGGGCTGCTTCAATGGCGGCATTGAGAGCAAGCAGATTTGTCTCTGCGGCAATCTCTGTTATGATATCGAGAATATTCTGAATTTCTCTAGTATGATTGCTTAATTGCTCAATGTTTGAGGAGAGATTTACAATTTTGTCTTCAATCGTATTCATTTGTTGAACGCCAAGCTGAATGGAGGATACCCCATCCTTTGCGGCCAGAGCGGAAATTCGGGCTTCCTCCGAGACATGATCGGCCGTATCAACGATCCGGCTGATAAAAGCGGACATTTCCTGGAGCGTTGTCGAGCTTTGCTCCAGACTATGCAATTGTTTCTCTGCCCCTTCGGCCAGTTCTTGGGTAATGTATACGGTTTGTTCACTGGCCTTTCCGGTTTGCTCGGCACTGGCGGACAGTTCCTGAGAAGAGGAGGCGACCTGCATGGACGTCTCATTTACCTCGCTAATAAGCTGACGTAAATGTACGGTCATGTTGCCGAAATCACGCGATAAGGTACCGACTTCGTCTTTGCTAGCGATGGATAAGGGCTTCACGGTCAAATCCCCTTGGGCCACCAGATTGACTTGGCGGGACAACTGTTCGATCGGACGTACCATCCGATGGATAAACAGATAAACGGCAACAATCGCCAGGAGAAATACTCCTCCTCCAACGATAAAAGGCAGGGTAAGGATATCCCAAACCCGCTCATGGATGATGGATGCATCGAAGTTGATCGCCATTAGACCGACGATTTCCTTGGCCGGGTCATGGTCTTTATAAATTGGCCCATAGCCTGTCAGCAGACCTACTCCATCATAAGTATATACTTTTGTATAAACGGAATGCTTGCTGTGCATAATCATATCGTGATCGTCTGCGGTGAAATAAAAGTCGTCCCCGGCCTTATAGCCGCGCTGTTTTATATTTTTGTCCGCGGCCAGGATTTTACCGTCCAAAGAGAGAATGAAGACTTCCTTGAATAGAGATTTGTGGTTTACTGTCCAGTTCAGTCGTTCTTCCAGGGCTCCAAGCCCGGAATTCTCCCCTTTTGCAAGTTGTTCGATAACTCCGGGATCCACGAGACCAGTCGTAATATTGGCACAGCCTACCGTTTCAATTCCGACAGACTCTTCCACTTGGCGATAGGCTGTCTGGTAGCTGAAGAAGCCGATAAGCGCGCTGACAAGCAGAAGAACCCCAATGATGCCAGCAGTTATTTTTCTAGCGAATCCCATATTTAATCCCCAATCTTATAGGTTGATGTTATTACAGGGTGCGAGGTCTAGATCAAATTATATAGTAGTCATGAATTGAGATTTTATTAGCTTAATCATGCCGAATGTGACAAAATGGTGAACTTTTGTTTAATTTGTGACAAGTGAGGCGATATTTGTGACGAAAACAGTCGAATCATGGCGGATTTTTATTGCTATTCCTCTTCCTAAAGAGATAAAGGATGCTTTATCCGTCTGGGTCGAGCAGTGTAAGGGTGATTTGGCATTCACAAAATGGGTCCATCCGGAGGACTATCATATTACCGTTCAATTTCTTGGGGATACATCGCCCAATCGAATCAAGGACATTAAAGAAAACCTGGAAGAAATCGCATTAGGACAAAAGGCTATTCAATTAAGCGTCGGAAAGATAGGCGTTTTCGGGCGTCCTGCTAATCCCCGGATCTTATGGGCAGGCGTAGACGGGGAATTGGAAAACCTCCAATCATTGCAACGCAGGGTGACGGAAGGTAACCGCAAATTGGGCTACATTCCGGAGGATCGGTCTTATAGCCCGCATATTTCTCTAGCACGAAAGTACCGGGAAGATCGCCGACTCTCGGCGGATCAATTAAGCGGAGCTCCCCTGGAGTTTGGAAGTTGGCTCGCAGATGCCATCGTCGTTTATCGCACGAGGTTGAATCACTCGCCTATGTATGAAGAAGTCGCCAGAATTTCGCTTTTGCCTCATTAATAACCATAAGCCTTCCGTACTTCGGAAGGCTTATTTTGTTGAAAAAAAGAAATTCCTGTTATTCAAACGTCTTTATTTCGGTTACATAGATGAAAGAATATATCATCAGGCGTAAAGTTCCGCCAAAAGAAAGATTACTACTAGAGAGAACTGTCGGGCAGGAGGTCAAATTATGTATATTTTTCGGCAGAGCCGTTATGTCGCGCTCCTCATAGGAGCCATTCTGGTTTGTCTTGGCGCAATATGTCTGCTTCAACAAAATCCGGATAAAGAGAGGGAAGGGAATCGCAAGCTTTCAGCCATGCAGGCCGACTTTGGAGTAAATCGTATCGCCGCAAACGCAACTCCGTCGCTTAAGAAGCCATGGATATCGATTCAGGGAGAGAGGCTAGACAAGCCGATCCTCCCGAATTTAACGACTCTTGAAATAAAAATAAAGGAGCAGAAGGCCGATTCCGTCATCAGCCGCTCGCAGCATAATGAGCTGATAGCAGAGCAGGTTTGGCTACGTAATCAAGCGCCTAAACTTAAAATAATGGAGCCTGCTCCTCCGGATAAGAATAATCCCCCCGACCAATTATTCTTCACGCGCACAGAGCTGCTAAGCCATGAAGACAGAGAAAATGCTACATGGAGCTACGCTTTGGGCAAGGAAGAACTGCTTCTCCTTCAGAAAATCGTCATGGCAGAAGCAGAGGGTGAACCGTACGAAGGCAAGGTGGCAGTCGCCAATGTTGTCTTAAATCGGCTACGGTCCGCTAATTATCCCGATACTATCGAGGAAGTTATTTATCAAAAATCTCAATTTAGCCCCGTAAGGAACGGCAGGTTAAAGAAGGTGACGCCGGATGAGGATACGATCCATGCCGTGAATGAAGCATTGAACGGTCGAAAAGAGGTCGCGGACGATACTTATTATTTTTTGTCCCTGAAACTGGCTAAAGACCTCACGATTGCCCGTACGAAGGATAAAACGAAAGTGATCGGAAATCATACCTTCTATAAATAATCATAGTAAGTTGCCGTTTGCCCTATCGCTTGTCTGCGGTGTCGAAGGGCAAATGCGGAATCCGAAGGAGCTTCCAGTAATTCGGCGATACTTTTGGCGCAAAGGTCAGGATGATAAAAGGAAGTGTCCGGAGTCCGTCTGCTCTCGGCATAACTCCCAGTGCAACCCTTGGGACCGCTGCTTATTTTGCTAAACCATAAATCCAAAATCTCTGCGGAGGACAATTCATTGCCACACCCTATCTTTATAAAATATTCGCGGTTTTTATCCTCCTGGCCGGAAATGGATTCATAAAATAGCATGGGGATACCTTTGGCCAAGCCTTCGGTACAGGTCATTCCTCCCGGCTTGGTAATTAACAGATCCGAGGCGTCCATCCATTTGCTGATTTCCCGGGTGTAGCCAAGAATCGTAATGTTAGGATGCTGGAGTTCGGGATGATGACGCAGTTTAGCGGCAAGCTTCTCATTGCTGCCCATGCAGCAGACGATTTGAATGTTCTTTTTCCATTCGGACATTCTTTCGATTAATTCGTCCTTGAGGAGCAAACCCCACCCGCCGCCCATAACAAGCACGGTCGGAATATTTTTGAGTCCCAATTCGCGTCTGACGGAGACTTTATCCTGCCTGATCCAGAATTCGGGGTGAACCGGGATCCCGGAAACCTGGATCGTTGCCGGCTTTACCCCGCGCTGGATTAGCAAGCTCCGGACTTCAGGGGTGGAAACAAAATAGCGGTCGACCTCCGGACTAATCCACGATCCGTGAGCATCATAGTCCGTAATCAGCGTATACAACGGGACGTTCATCCCCGATGCCTTCAGCCTGGAAATAATGGCACCGGGAATCGGATGCGTGCAAATAATTAAGTCCGGTTCCATCTGCCCGATCATTTGTGCGGCATGATTATAAAACAATTTATGAAGCGCTAGCCGGGTGAGACGTCCTACCGGCTTTTCGTATTTTTTGCGATAAAACAATCCCACCAGCGCAGGACTTGTCGTAACTGTAATCCGGTAAGCGGATAGAATCCACGGAGCAAGTGTAGGGTTCAGCACCGAACCGAGCTCCAGCACCTTCGCCTGAATGTGCGGATCAACTTTCTTCAGTCCGGCCGCTAGCGCATAAGCTGCCTGGGTATGGCCGCTTCCGAACCCTTCCGATAAGATCAGCACTCTTTTGAACGGTATCAGCATGAGATCCCCCTTTTCTTAATCTGAAATTTCAAAGGCATAAAGAAACTCGTAAGTTAAGTTTATTTTTTTTGCGGGATAGAATAAAGAGCCTGGGGACTGGTCTGAAGCTGGACTTTAGTCGAGGAGTCCTCTCTAATTCATATGTGATGTAAATCACTTGAAAATTCCTGAAAATAGCTCTTGCAAAGTAAAAATAGACGTGGTAAAGTGTTGATTGACCAAATGACCGAAATTGAATTTTAGTCATTTCATTGAGAGTAAGGCACTTGAAAATAAAAGGAGGTGTTCGAAATGGCTGTGGTAGATCGCCGCAAACAAGTCATCGAGGCAGCGGAGAAATCGTTCGCATTGTTCGGATACAAGGCGACGACGATGGACCATGTGGCGAAGATCGCTAATGTTGCCAAGGGGACGATCTACACGTTCTTTACCAATAAGGAGGAACTATTTGACGAGATTCTTCGCTCGGTCATCTTAGAAATGAAGCGGATTTCCGAACAAGAAGTCCGGGAAGACAGACCCTTTTTTGAAAACTTGTATCACAGTATGGATTCGCTGCTGGAATACAGAGCGGAGCATGAGCTGTTGATCAAACTGTTTCAGGAAGTCCGTGACTTTGCAACCCCGCAAGCCCGGGAGGGACTCGAGAAGATTGAACACGCGATTCTGGACTATTTGGAAAAACAAGTGGAGCGCGCCGCGCAACTGGGAGAGATTAACGGTCTTGACCCCAAGGTCGTTTCTTTCGTCATCTTGAAGCTTTATATCGCGCTGACCTCGGACTGGAACAAAATTCATGATCCTTTAAGCAAAGAACAGATCAAGGAATTTACCCGCCGTTTTTTATCGGGCGGGCTTTCACCGGCATAAGAAATCCGGGCCTTTTAAGAGATAGGAGCCTGGAAGCTAAGAACATCGAGAGATAAATAGAAATATAGACATAAGAGGTATAAGGGGAGAGAACGATCATGAAATCAATGTCGGTGTTTTTTAAGGATCTTGCAGCATCCTTCAAAAAGCCAAAAGTAATTATTCCCATTTTAGTCGTCCTGTTCATTCCTGTGTTGTATAGCGGAATGTTCTTGGCGGCGTTTTGGGACCCTTACGGCAAAATGGATGAAATTCCGGTGGCTGTAGTTAATCAGGATACCGGGGCTGAGTATGAAGGTAAATCGCTCCAGGTCGGTAAAGACCTGGTGGAAGAGCTTAAGAAGGGAAATGATTTTTCCTGGAGGTTCGTTACCCGTGAAGAGGCGGAGAAAGGAATGGAATCCAACGAGTATTATATGACGATTGTGATTCCGGACAATTTCTCGTCGCAGGCGACAACGCTGATGGACGAAAATCCGCAGCCGGCCGAGATCATCTATGAACCGAATGAAGGTTACAATTTCCTGGCCGCCCAAATCGGCGGAACGGCTGTAAAAGAAATCAAGTCGAAAGTTTCAGCGAAAGTAACGGAAGCTTATACGGAAACCCTGTTCGATCAGGTTGAGAAAATTTCCGGTGGCTTGAACGATGCAGGGGACGGGGCCAGCACCATTAAGGATGGAGCTGTTCAACTCGATGCAGGTGCAAAGAAATTAAAAGAAAACCTCGCCAAGATGGTGGAAGGTACAACCAAGCTGAACGACGGAATTGCACCACTTCAGGCAGGAGCTGGTTCCCTCACTAAGGGAGCGGCCGATTTGAAAACCGGAGCATCTACCTTGGCCAGTGGTCTTAACCAATTATCGGCAGCAGAAAAACAATTGGAAAGCGGTGCGGTGAAAGCCCATGAGGGTGGCGTACAGCTGAAAAATGGGTTGGATGCTTCCCTGGAGGGAGCCAATAAGCTCCAAGCGGGCCTTACAGCTTCGGAGGAAGGCAGTTCCAAGTTGGTAACCGGCCTGGAGTCATCGCTTCAAGGCAGCACTAAAGTGACCGAAGGTGCGAAAGGTGTAGCCCAAGGCTTGGAACAGCTCACCAAAGCAAGCCCTGAGCTGGCGGAAAACCCGGCCGTCCAGCAATTGCTTGCAGCCAGCAAAGCGGTAGCTCAAGGCAGCGAGCAGGTACAGCAAGGTCAGCAACAGTTGTTGCAAGGCAGCAAGGATTTGAACAGCGCTCAGCAGCAATTGCTGCAAGGTAGCCAACAGTTGGCGCAAGGCCAGCAGCAGCTATCTCAAGGCGCTTCCCAGTTGACTGCAGGCCAAGAGCAATTGGCAGGCGGCTTGAAGCAGTTCGGCGGTAAATTGGCCGAAGCGGCAACAGGTGGTCAACAATTGGCAGCCGGCGCAGCTAAACTAAGCACAGGAGCCGAACAAATCCAAGGCGGTATGGGACAATTGTCCGGCGGCGTCGAGACCCTGGCCAGCGGTTCCAAGCAATTGGATGCGGGCGCAGGCGAGCTCAAGAACGGGATGGAAAAACTGACCGAAGGCTCCGGAGAGCTGGCAAGCAAGCTGAATGAAGCTGCGGACCAAACCTCCGGGGTTAAGAAGACGGATAAGCTTGTGAATATGTATGCCGAACCGATTGAAATTAATGAGCAAAAAGTGAGCGAAGTGCCGAACTACGGTACCGGTTTTGCTCCATACTTCCTGTCTCTTGGTCTGTTCGTCGGAGCGTTGATTTCGACACTGGTCGTACCGCTTCGCGGATCTTCCGTAGCGGGCGCTAGCGGCTGGAACCGGTTCGTTAGCCGGGTACTATCCTTTACCGGCATGGCTCTGATTCAATCGCTGCTCGCAGCGGGATTGACTCTCTACGGTTTAGGACTTGAAGTACAAAGCGTTCCGATGTTCTACTTGTTCAGCTTCATTACTAGTTTGTGCTATATGTTTATCATCCAGGCTTTGGTCACATGGCTTGATAATCCGGGTCGCTTCCTGGCGATTCTGATTCTGATCTTCCAATTGACTACCAGTGCAGGAACATTCCCGCTGGAATTGATTCCGAACTGGATGAAAGCCTTCAACCCGATTCTCCCAATGACTTACAGCGTCAGCGGCTACAAAGCGGTTGTATCTACGGGCGATTTCAGCCACGCTTGGCAGCAGCTTGGTGTGCTGGCCGGTTTCGCCGTCGTCTTCCTGGCGATTACGCTGATCTACTTCGTTACGCATAATAAACAAAAAGAAGACGTAAACGCGGAAGCAAGTTTGAACGCATAAGTTTAAAGAAACCGGAATTTGAAAAAGAGAACCTGCGGGACCCTTTTAAGGGGTCTTGCAGGTTCTTTCTTTTTGTCAGGAGGCGGAGATTGAAATTTTTTTAGTTTTTGTGCAAAAGAAAGAGAAGATAGTGCAAAAACAGCAGAAGCGTTTTCCGGTAGAATAAAAATACTAAATGAATCCTTCGTTTATAAGGTGACTTACTTTATTTATAGAAAGGTTGCGCTGAATATGAAACATACGATTATACCACCAAAGCAGGGACTCTACGATCCTTCCTTTGAAAAGGATGCCTGCGGCATGGGCTTTGTCGCTCA
>DJTQ01000180.1 GCA_002439285.1 Paenibacillaceae bacterium UBA6304 | reverse complement strand
GCGTTGCTCTTGCGTTTTCATGAAGCGGCCATTTTCAACAATGTAATCTTCGCCTTCGATACCCCAAGCCAAGACTTTTTGCCAATCTTCTTGAATCAATGTATCCAACAGCTTGATAATTCTAATTTGTTGTTCTTCGGATGCATTTACTGTAATCCCGAAACCATTGTTCAGGTTCAATGCAGGGCGATCTTTGTAATGATCTTTGGTACCTTCATCAAATACAAGCGGAAGACCGACATAAGTCCGATTATCTTTCTTCTGGGTAGTCAATACGTCTTCTGCTTTTTGGAAGTTCCAATGTTGGTCAAACATACCCAGAACTGCGCCGCTGGAGAGTTTTGCCATATATTGGTCGAAGTTTTGAGTAAACGTTTCTTTGTCGATGACGCCTTCGGCATTCATTTGGTTCAGCTTTTGATAATAACGTTTTGCATAGTCCTTGTCGGCAAAAATTTCAGCTACGCCGTCTTTAACAACTACGCCGCCGTCGTTCGGATGACCGATCAAATGTTGAGGCGGGTTGAACAGGCCCCAGTTCTTCCAGTCATAGTTCAGAATTTCGAAGCCGACTGTCGGCGTTCCGTCGATCTCCGGATGTTTTGCCTTGTATTCTTTAATCAAGTCAAAATATTGATCCAATGTTTTAACTTGAGGATATCCTGCCTCTGCCAATACATCCTTCTGAATCCAGAATGCGGGTCCCGAATACCAGGACGAAGAAACGTCAGCATTCGTCGCACCGTAGTTAGGAAGGTTGTAAATGTGACCATCGTTAGGGTCTTTCATCATGTTCCAGTACTTCTCATAATGTTTCTTCAGGTTGGGAGCATGTTCTTCAATCAAATCTTCGAGCGGAATAAAAGCACCCGCTGCCGTAAGTTTTTGGTTCGCTGTCATCATGTCAGGATAGTCGCCGCCAGCGATCATAACGCCCAATTTCTGGTCAATGTCGCCTGCCAGGAACTCGAATTTAAATGACGCACCTGTTTCATCTTTAATCTTTTTGTAAATCTTGTTGTCAGGTGTTGGCTGCTGATCAGGTTGGCCGATGAACACAGAAATTTCGAACGGCTCAATCTTATTGCCACTGTTCGTGGAATTAGCTTGTTGGCCCGAGTTACTGTCTTTTCCGGCATTAGCATCCTTATTATTTCCGCCACCGCCACAAGCTGAAAGAACCAAGCCTAGCGAAAGCAATAGAGTCATGCTGAACCGGACAACCGATTTTTTCTTGCCCCCCATATATAAGACACCTCCGTAATATTATGGTTACTCCAAAGTGAAAGCCCTTTCAAATAACCTATCTTTATTTTAAAAGCGCTACCAAACTGGAACTATATCGCAATTAAAGCATTACCCCTAAAAATGTTAGGTCCTGTTTTTGAATTCATTCGGGGATACCCCCATCCGCTTTTCGAATTGTTTCAAAAATTGTCCGTAGTTGGCATAGCCGACTTGCTCGGCAACTTCACTATTCTTTTGCCGATTTTGCTTCAGGAGGGCTGCCGCCTCTTCGATCCTCAGGTCGTGAACAAACTCGTTAAAGCTAATGCCATTCTTCCGCTGTAAAAGTTGACCCAAATACACCGGATGTAAGTAGAAGACCTCGGATAGTCTTTTAATGGTCAGCGCTTCTCGGTAGTGTTCTCGGATGTATTCATTGATTTCCTGGATAATACCCTTGGATTTGAGCGATTGCTCACGGAGCATCATGTCGATGGTGTCCTTGCCGAATGCCATTAAATGACCCATTAAGTCCTCGAGCAGAAGCACGGCGTCAGAGAGACCCGAAAGTAGATTATTGTATTTCGCCAACAGAGTGTCCACCGGTGCTCCATCCGATTCCCGCAAATATTCCATGATTTTATACAGCAGATGAATTACGATTTTCTTTACGATCTCCGGCATAATCGCCATTTCCCGAAAGTTCCGGGTTGCGGAATCGACCGCCTCCTCGAAACCGGCAATATCGAGCAGATTCATGGCACCCGTAATACCGTCTATAAGATGAATCTGATCATAATGGTATTGAAAGCCCCTCCTGCCGACCGTCTCATACTCCTTAATTTGAGCGTAAGCGGCGTCATAGAAATTTTGAACGATCGTTTCTATGGCAGTTTGATAACAGTTCTTCAGGTTAAGGAGCGATGGTTCCCCGGATCCTATAGATATAAAGGCTCGATAGGTCGAATATAACTGCGATAAATGACGCAGGGCTTCCCAAGACTCGTCCTGCTGCCCCTGTATAGGGTTATATCCGAAAACAATACCAAAGCAAGGCATCTCCAAATCAACGAGATACATTCCTTCTTGCTCCGACAGCAGGGAAGTCGCCATCTCCCGCAACTGCGTATAGACCGGCGGGTCGCTTTTCACCAGACAGAAGTTCCAGGCTTCCCGGCTAGCGGACAAGTGTTGCAAAACCGTGAGATCGTTCTGTGATATTGGCTCCTCAATCGCCATTCTTTTTAACAGGCTTACCGTTTCTTCATAAGAGGCAATCTGGCGGATATGCTGCCTTTCGTATTCGTGCAGAATCTCCTGATAAACAGTTTCTATCACCTTCTCAGCTTCATCCTGATCGATGGGCTTAAGTAAAAAGTGTTCAATTCCATACCTCATCGCTCTCCGGGCATATTCAAATTCGCTGTAGCCGCTCACAATGACAAAATGGACCTTTCGATCGCCGTTATTCTGCCAATCTTCAATCATTTCCAGGCCGTCCATCAGCGGCATATTCACATCGGTGACCACGAGATCCGGCTTAAGTTCCTTGATGCCCCTCAATCCCTCGGACCCGTTGCTGCAGGTTCCGCATATTTCAAACCCGAGCTTCTCCCATTCAATCCATAGCTGCATGCCTTCCAAAGCTCCGGGTTCATCATCAATCAAGAGCACCTTAAATCGCATTATTTATTCCTCCCCGTCCAGTCCTTCTTGTTGATTTAGTTGTTTGATGGGAATTTCAAAGGAGACCTCCGTTCCTTTATCCAACTGGCTCACAATATCAAAGCGAACCAAATCGTCGTAATATAACTCCAGTCTTCGATACACATTCCGGATCCCAATGCTGTTACCCGAGACGTTCTCGCTACGCACGGAAAGGATCATATCCCTCAGCTTGCCCGGTTCAATTCCTTTCCCGTTATCGGAAACGGCAATCCGGAGCCGGCCGTCGACGATCGTCGCGCTGACCGTGATGATTCCCGCTTCATCCACGGCTTGAATTCCGTGTTTGCACGAATTCTCAACGAGCGGCTGAATGCTCATCTTTGGAATTTTGTAGTGCAACACATTCTCATCGATATCAAACCGGTATTGAAATTTATCTCTGAACCTGAACTTCTCGATCTTGAGATACATCTCCGTAAACAGAATCTCTTCTTGGAGGGGTACCAGATCCTCCTTCCAGCTAAGCAGTCTCCGGAGCAGCTTGGACAGGCTTTTAATAATATCCGTAACCTCGGAATAATCGTATTTCGTACAAACGACAAGGATTGCATTCAGTGTGTTAAATAGAAAGTGCGGGTTCATCTGACTCTGCAAGAAATTCAACTCCGCCCGTACCCGTTCCATCTCCAGACTCTTCTTCTGAATCTCAAGCTTGTAAACGTTATTGATTAGGGAATTGATCCGCGTGGTCATTATATTAAAATTTTGGATTAGTCCGCCGATTTCATCGTGTCCCTCGTCAATCCGGATCAGATCGAACTTCTCGTTCGTGACCTTCTGCATATGGCGGGACAGTCGCTTCACCCGATAATTATAAGATCTGAGCATGATGTAGATAAACACAGACGTAAACAGCGTAATAATCACGGCCAGAACGCCAATGGAAATCTGCATATCCCGCATAGCCTTCGTCACACGGGTTCCTGGAGTGATTCCGATCAGCTTCCAGCCCTTCACGTATCGGGCCGTTCCAATGGATACGGTATGGACATTTTCCTTCTTCTGATCGCCGCTTAACTGAAACAATGGATAATTCTCGGTAACTTCCCGCTGATAGCCGCTCTCAGCCGACATAATGATCTCGTTCTTCTCGTTGACCAGGTACAGGTCCAAATACTCCTGCTCCCGGACGATCACATCATAAATTTTACTGAGGTCGATATCGATGCGCAGCAATTTGTAATACTTGTCGAACATATCAAAGTCATCCATTCCCTCAATCACGCTTAAATAAGGGACCGTTGAGTTCACGTTGCTCGCTTCGGCCGCCCGGTAGGCGGCTACCATGACCGGATCATTGGATTGGTTCCATAACCGGTACCAGTCGCTGTCTCGAACCTCCTGATCGATCTCTTGGTAATTGCCACCCGTAACAATCGTTGGATTATCCGTGTAGATGCCGATCCGCAGCAGCTGATTGTTAACCGGTATGTAGCTGCTTAACCGGTTGCGGAGCTGTTCATCGAAAATTTCATAGAAATCAACCGGGCTATTATACGTTCTGTCCAGCATTTCATAGAGCGTTTTATCCGAGTTTAAGGCATGGCTGACGGCGACCCCTCCGTCAATAAAATCATGGATATCCTTCCTGGCCCGCTCCAGCGAGATTTCAAGGTTTTGCTGTTCCCGATCCTTAATGAGGTCCGACATCCGGTTCATCACGACGAGATTGATAATGATAATGGGCAGCAATACGCCGACCAAATAAATCAGGATAAATTTATAATTAAGGGGGATATCATTCACAATTTTTCTGAACTTGAATCGTCTCTTCACCATTTACGCACCATCCTGCTATTGATCTGCCTGTTTTGCCTCAGTCTCCTGTTTATATGCCGAAGGCAGCATCCCTGTACTGCTCTTAAATTTACTGATGAAATAATCCGTGTTTGGATAGCCCACCTGCAGCGCGACGTCGGATATTTTAATCTGCGTTCGCTTGAGCATGCTTTTCGCCTCCTCAATCCGCTTTTCATTCAAGTATTCATTGAACGGTTTGCCCGTTTCCTTCTTGAACAATTGCCCCAGATACGTAGCGTTCATATGAAAGTGTTTAGCCAAATCCTGAAGCTGCAGCTTATTCTTATACTCGCGTTCCACGTATTGGATAACGTGAAAGATCGTGTTGTTCTCATTTTGCCGGACCAGCCGGGAAAGTAGAGACGCCGTCTCCAGACATAAATCCTCAATATATTCATTTAAGACCGGATAATTGCCAATACCGCTTAAGCTGCCATATTTCTCATACATGCTTCTCATCAATACGTCGGGTTCTCCGTTCATGGCTGAAATCTGTCTACAGAAGGTCAGCTCCAGATCGGCAATATGGGCCTTTGCACTTTCGATACCATGTTGGCCGGATGCAAAAAGTGCCTGTATCTCATCAATCAGACATCGGATTTTGACCTTATCATCGGCGAAGACCTTCTCGGTCAGTTGTTTGATTTTCTCTTTGTAGGCATCGTCAAATCCCGCCGGTTGCTTGCAGTTTTTATAGTAAAATACACCCTCTTTACCCTGGCTGCGCTTCCATTTGCTGATCTCCAATGCCTGTAAATAGAGTTCACGAATGGACCGGATTCCGATCATGGGATCGCTAAACGTTATAATGACGGGCTGGTTCAAGTCGGTGGACAGATCTCTGTGCATTCGCAGTCCGATCTCCTCCAAACGCGTTGAAGGATAAGCATCTACCGGAATAATCACCCCGATTCTCCCGGAGCTGTCTTGAAAGGACCGGTCCCTCTCTTGCGGAAAACAATCCTGTACCCGCTGCCTTAAATTCTCCGGGCCCGGGACAGCTTCAATCAATGCGCAGGTTAGCTTGGCGTTATATCCCAAATCCAAAGAGCGGGCCGCCTGAAGCTCAAGGTTCTCATTATATTCCCCTTGAATTAACCGGTTTAAGAGATTATTCGTAAACAGGAATTGAATGCGGTTCTGGCTCTGTTCCGTGGCAAGTTCCTCACGTATCTTCTTCCCCACTCGTTCCAATATAGCTTCGATCTCTTCCTCATCAATCGGTTTCAGCAAATATTCCGTGACCTTATGCCTCATTGCGGTGAGGGCGTAGTTGAAATTATCATAGCCGCTTAATATAACGAACTTAGGCGGCCGTGCCAGCGTCTTGTTAGATTGCTCCACTAGCTCCAGTCCGCTCACAACAGGCATATTAATATCGGTAACGACCAGTTCCGGCTGCAGTTCCTGAATCATTTTTAACGCATCGTTCCCATTCAGAGCCTCTCCGCAAATCTGAAAACCGTGGTTTCCCCAGTTGACCATGGTACGGAGTCCCTCCAGCACCCAGGGCTCATCATCTACCAATAATACATTCATCATAGATTTATCGCTCCCTTGAGTTGAGATTATCCCGTTTGTCTAAATGAAAGCGCACTCAATAAATAATTATGCTAACTTAACACATATCCGCATCAAATGGAGACAAAATACGTCCCTATATCTACCTAAATGATATTACGAGAAGAAATCCATATCCAAATTAAAGGTTTTGTACGAATTATTTCAGTTTTTCTAATAAACTCTAAAAAAGGACCGCTCGGCAAATCGCCAAACGATCCTTCCGAATTTCTATGTCCTAACGTGTGCCTCGAAGATCTACTCAAATCCAGTTAATATAACTGAATCCGTACACGGAACCAAGCGTCATGACGACCGTCCAAACGGCCAGGCTGACGCCCATCCAGCCGATCACACGGGTGCGGGAAGAACCGAAGGTCAGCGCCATTAATGCCGCAAGATCCGTGCCCACGAGCACCGGGGCCAAGAGGGCCAATCCCGGCAGCCCGAAGCGCTCCCATAGGCTCCTCGCTCTCGTTTCCCTTTTGGTCTCGGCAACAATCCCTTTCTTGAGCTTCCGTTTCTCCTGCCAATTCCGGTAAGTATGAAATAATAGTCCCAGCAGCACAATCATGATAAAGTTACCGGCAAAACCGACTATCGCGACTGCAATAGGTGATAATCCCCATACAATGCCGGCCGGGACGACAATGAACACATCCAGCCAAGGCGCCGCAGCCAGCAAGAATAATGCGGCATACTGCCAGAGGCCTTCTGCCTGTTCAGCCCATTCCAGCATATTGTTCTCTCACTCCTTCTCTCGTTGTCCTCTAATATGCTCCACGGATATGCTCCGCTACCTCACTGCGATAATATTCGCGCAGACGCTCCAGTTCTTCAGGGGCAAAAGGCGGTACCTCCAATGTACCCAAGTTATCTTCGACTTGACGGACATTCTTAAAGCCGGGAATCACACAACTGACTTCCGGATGATCCAGAATCCAGCGCATCGAAGCACGCGCCATATCGCCCCGGCCTTCAGCGATCCAAGCCAGCCCCGACGCCAGCTCCACGCCTTTGGCAAACGGGAGTCCCGCGAAGGTCTCGCCGACATTGAACTGCTCGCCGTTCGCGTTGAAATTCCGATGATCGTTCGCGCTGAACGTCGTCTCCTTCGTAAACTTGC